>JAPVXR010000022.1 GCA_027214385.1 Cryomorphaceae bacterium 1068
TTTTGTATCGGAAAGTAATTACTTTTCATATAGTACGCTAAAGCCTTCCTTTTCTTGATTTTAGACTGTTTTTACTTCCTTTACTTGTTGCTAATTTTCCTATTTTTTCCTATCTTTCGTTACTAATTTGTTGCTGACCATTCAATATTTGTTGTTAGCAACAGATTTTTAAGATAGTGGCGAGATTATGTTACATAGAGATACATCCTGATACAAAGGGGTACACTCTGATACAGAAACAAGCCGAAAAAGGAAACACCATGAGCAGCAACATTCGAGTTCCCAAAATCTGTCAGCATTGCGGTACTGAGTTTATCGCCAAGACTACTGTGACCAAATTCTGTGGTGATAACTGTGCTAAGCGTGCCTACAAGAAACGCAAGAGAGATCAGAAGGTACAGGAGATTGCCCCTACTGCGGTACAGAAACAAGAATACAATCAGGAGCAAGTCAGAGACAAAGACTTTCTAAGTATTGCCGAAACCTGCAAACTACTAGGAGCAAGTAGAATGACCCTGTACCGTCAAATAAAGAACGGAAAAATACAAGCTGCAAAAATTGGGAGCCGAACCATTATCAAGAGAGAAGAAATCGAAAAACTGTTTCAGGCATGAAAGTAACACTAAGAAAACGTAATCAAGGTGGCAAGACCAGTCTATACCTCGACTACTACCACAAAGGGAAAAGGAAAACCGAATACCTCAAATTATACCTTTCTCCTAATGCAAAGACTAAGGAGGAAAAGGAAGTCAATAAAAAGACACTCCAATTAGCCGAGACTATTAGAGCACAGCGACAAATCGAAATCCAAAACGGTGTTTATGGATTCCGAGACAATGAGAAATTAAAAGGCAGCTTCCTTGCATATATTGAGCTACTTGCCAACCAGAGACAAGACAGTCCAGGCAATTACGGCAATTGGACAAGTATGCTGAAACATCTAAAGGCTTTCTGTTCCTATGAGGTATCCTTCTCAGATATTGACCGACAGTTTATTCAGGATTTCAAATACTACCTTGATAAGAAGGCTATTGCACATGGTGACCAGAAACTATCTCAAAATTCTAAGTACTCCTACTTTAACAAGCTGCGAGCAGCTTTAAAGCAAGCAGTGAAAGACGGTATTCTACCTACCAACCCAAGTGAAGGAGTTGACGCCTTTAAACAAGGTGAACCTGAAAGAGAATTTCTGACTTTGGAGGAACTGCAAGCAGCAGCCAATACGGAATGTGAAATACCTCAGATGAAAACGGCATTCATATTTTCATGCCTTACTGGTTTGCGGTGGTCAGACATTAATAAGCTACTCTGGTCAGAGGTGCAGCACTCAAATGATAACGGGTATTACATCCGATTCAGACAAAAGAAAACCAAGGGAGCAGAAACCCTCCCTATTTCAGAACAAGCCTTTGGCTTGCTCGGTGAAAGGCAAGCTCCAGAAGAGCGAGTATTCAAAGGATTGAAATACTCTGCATGGCATAACCTGAAATTGCAACAATGGATGATGAAAGCTGGTATCTCCAAAACCATCACTTTCCATTGTGCCCGTCATACCTATGCCACTTTGCAGCTTACGGCAGGAACTGATATTTACACAGTCTCAAAGCTCTTAGGCCATAAGGAATTGAAGACCACCCAAGTCTATGCCAAAATCATAGATGAAAAGAAACAGGAAGCAGCCAACAAAATCAAACTTGACCTATGAGCAATCAAACCAAATTACTTGACGACATCCTGTACCAAGAGCTTCGCCCTTGGTTAGGAAAAAACAGCCTTGATCAAAAGTATGCTTCCAAACTCAGTAGCGTAAAGGAAGCCTCCACAGATTTTCAATTCAAATATGAAATCAGCTTTCACAGGCCATTCGATCACAAAACAAAGTACTATTCCAAACTAATATTGAATAATGTCAAATCAGAATGTGTCAGGCTTGTCGAGCTGATCAAGGAGGACAACAACGAAAACTTAATCAAGTATTGGCTTGAAGACACACTTAACAAGCGGATTAAAACACGTTTAAAAGACCTTGGAAAGCTCATTAAAGAAAAGGACTATGCACTGACGTACATAGATCCTAAAAAAACATCCTTTGAATTAGACCAAACTCACAAGGCAAACACATTCATCTTACAGCTTCTAAAGCTTGCATACATGCAGCTTTACTTAGAAATCCAAAATGCTTTCAGCACTTGGATAGAAGATCAATTCATACTGGAGGACTTTTACAGCCAACTACTTTTAGAACCTGTCCCGGACAAACATTTCTTGAAACCAGTTCAAGTAATTGAAGTTGAATCCAAACCATTACCAGCAGCCAAAACGGAAACCGCAGCAACGGCAAATTCATTTCATTCATTTACCTACAAGCAGCTAAACACCAACCCAGATAAATTGACCGATTTATGGGATAGCCTAAAGCTGAATCATTTCATTAGCAAATCCACAACCCTACTCAACTTCAAAAAGGTATTCTCAGGAGGTGAAATCAAAACACCTATAGAATGGACAGGAAATATCAGCGAGCTATTCTATTTCATTAAGCTGATATACTCAGAACATAAGTTGGTGGATGATCTAAAGCAAAAGCAATGGGAAGTGACTTGCCTATGCTTCGTTGATACTGATGGGAATTCCTTTGACAGGTCAAAGTTCAGGTCTTTAAAAAGACCGAACCTGACAGGAGATAAAATAGAAAAGGCAGTTTCGCACCTGATATAGTCCACTCTGCACTATACTCCTTTTATCTTTTTTCTGTTTTTGTTTAGTCCTCTTTTACCTTAAAAGTGGACTATCAATTTTTACAGCCCACTCTGCACTCTGCACTCTACACTGCACCATGCTTTAGAGCCTCATAACGCCCCTTTTAGCCTCCTACTTTAGCATCGTATTCGACAATCGGATATGACTTTTGGCCAAGAGTCCATTCATTAATTCTTAATACGATTTAAGATGGACGAAATAATTGAACGTCTTGAAAATCTCCAACGCCTAATTGAGAGCCAGGGGATTTACACGAAAGAAGTTTTAAACTTCAATGAGGCTTGCCAGTACTTGGAGCTTTCACAGTCACACTTATACAAGTTGACAAGTGGAGGTAATATTCCACACTACAAGCCAAACGGAAAGAAGCTCTATTTCAAGAGAACGGAGTTAGAAAGCTGGTTGCTTCGCAACCGCAATTCTACTCAGGAAGAAATAGACCGCAGAGCTGCGGATTACCTAATCAAGAAAGGGAGGGTAAAGCTATGACAGAGGTATTCGATATGCTCCTGACACTTGCACAGGACATCAAAACAATCAAAGCCTACCTCCTCAATTTCCATAAGTCACGATTGGAGCAATTCAGTGATGAATGGATTGACGGACAGGTAGTGATGCAAACGCTGCATATTAGCAAAAGAACCCTTCAATCCCTTCGGGATAGTGGGGTTCTTCCCTACAGCCGAATCAATGGCAAGTTCTATTACAAAGTTTCTGACATGGAAGCTTTACTGGAATCCAACTACTCACCTTCAAAATCAAAGCATTATGGAGATAAGTAGAGAAGCCATATTAAGCAAGACACACTACGGCCTGAATATCTATGCCCATGTGTTACGCCACTACTATCAGGGTGAAACAGTCCTATCCCTTTCGGGCCGGGACTGTAAACCTGCTAAGAATCCATTCAATGCGGACAAGCCCACATTGATGGTTAAAGTAGTTGACGGCATTGCTACACACACAGATACAGAAGAAGCCATTGCACAGGGCAATGTCTTTGATTTTGCTTCATTGCATTTCAGCCTCGAAGGGCAAGCCCTTCTCGATAAGATCAATGAAGAACTATACCTGAGAATTGGCAAGGAAAGAGGTTTTTATCATCAAGAGGAAACGCAACCTGCTGTTGCTATTCCTGAAATTCAAAAGCCTACACCGCCAGTATTTAGCTATTTCAAAAAACCTGTTTCTAATGTGAAACCAAGTCGCCAAGTCTCCCTGATTGAGGTGTACCACCTCATCAAAGGCAATGATTTTGCTACGTGTACAAGTACACTTCGCAATATCTCAGAGCCAAAGGATGCCCGTAAGTACAAGGCTCAAAAATTCGATTATGTGACCTTCTCAGGCTCATTCTCTAAGCGGAATGATGCAAACCTCCAAAGACATTCAGGTTTGCTTACAATCGATTTTGACCACATTGAGGACATCCCAACGCTCAAGCAATCATTACTCAATGACCATTATTTTGAAACGGAGCTACTGTTTGTATCTCCTTCAGGTGATGGGTTGAAATGGGTAATACCGATTGATTTGACACAGGCAAAACACCAGGACTATTTCAAGGCAGTGGCAAACTACGTTTCCCACACCTACCAGATTGAAGTAGACCAATCAGGAAAGGACATTTCAAGAGCATGTTTCCTTCCGCACGATACAGACATATTCATCAACCCTAAATACATATAGGTTATGGAGCGAAAAACATTCAATCCGTTGGAATGGCTTGATAAGCCTGACCAACAAGTAAAAGTTACAGAGCAAAGCAATTACACTACAAATACACAACTCGAAGAAGTTGAACGAATCATTCAAGGCATTGAGGCCAGCCGTATAGATGTTACCTCCGCTTACAGCGATTGGGTAAATATCGGCTTTGCCTTTGCGGATGAGTTTGGTGAGACAGGTAGAAACCTGTTCCACCGTGTTAGTCAATATCATCCTGAATATTCTACACAGGAATGCGACAAGCAGTTTGATAATTGCATGAAGGCAAGAGGTCAGGGAGTTTCCCTGAAAACCTTCTTTTATCATGCCAAGGAAGCAGGAATACCATTGACTACCCCAAAGCAGGAAAGACAGACTTACAGCCCTGCTAGCAGGTCTGAGAATCAAAGCAAGAATCTCAATAGTCAGGCAGAAATCAAGAAAGAACCAGAGCAAATGCCAACCTTTCCTGATTCCTTGTTTCCTGAACTTCCTGAGTTTTTGCAAAAGGTAATACAGATAGCCACTTCTAATGAGGAAAGGGATATTCTACTCCTTGGCTCCTTAGTGGCTATTAGTGCCTGTTTACCCAAAGTGTCAGGCATCTATGATGGCAAGCGTGTCTATTCCAATCTGTTTCTATTCATTACCGCCCAAGCCTCGGCAGGTAAAGGTCGTTTGGTGCATTGTCGTCAACTAGTGAATCCAGTACACAAAGAGTTCAGGAAGCAAGCCAAACTCCACAAGCAACATTACGAACTGGAATTGGCTGAATACAACGCCAACAAAGGGAAAGTTGAAGGAATAGAGAAACCCGAGAAGCCACCCGAAAAGATGCTCTTTATCCCCGCCAATAACAGCTCCACAGGAGCTTATCAATTATTGGGTGATAGTGACGGTAAAGGACTGATATTTGAAACTGAGGGTGACACACTTGCACATGCTTTTAAGAGCGATTACGGCAATTATAGTGACGGCTTTAGAAAAGCCTTTCACCATGAGACTATTTCCTATTATCGCAGGACAGACCGTGAATATGTGGACATAGAAAGCCCTTGTCTTTCTACTGTCTTGTCAGGTACGCCCAAGCAAGTAGCAGCACTAATCCCGAATGCAGAAAACGGCTTATTCAGCCGTTTCATATTCTATTACATGAATGTTCGGCCAGTGTGGAAGAATGTATTTGCTTCGCAAACTACCAATGGATTAGATGACTACTTTGATGCGTTAGGAAATGAGTTCTTTAACCTTTACAGTTCGTTGAAAGCTGGACAGGATGTTCAATTCTTTCTCACCGCTGACCAGCAAGACCAATTCAATCAGTTCTTTGGTCAGATACAAGAAAAGTATATGAGCATTCAAGGAATCGACTACATGGCAACCATCCGAAGGTTGGGATTGATTGCCTATCGTTTCTGCATGATATTCTCCGCTTTGCGGATCATGGAGACTGGTGAAACATCATCAAAGATGATTTGTGAAGAAAGAGACTTTCAAGCTTCGCTTGCAATGGTCAAAGTGTTGGTAAAGCATTCGAGTAAAGTATTTGCAGAACTCCCGGAAGACGTACAGAAACCTACTCGATTAAATAGGAAAGAGAAATTCTTGAATAAGCTACCCAAACACTTCAACCGTCAAAAGTACCTTGAAGTGGCAGCAGCTTTGAGCATTCCTCACAAAACGGCAGAGGGCTATATCACTGACTTCTGCAAATCAGGTCTGCTTCACCGTGAGTCTCAGGACAACTACATAAACACCTCGATTGAGGATACTCAGGATTCTGAGGATGCTAAGGAAAATTAATCCTTGGTATCCTCCATTTCCTTAAAATCCTGAAACATTAAATCCACAAATCTACCTACTTCGTTTCTTCTTTTTCTTTCCTATATTTGGCATTATTTGTCAAGTAATATATTGCCAACATGGATAACTTCGGTTCTAGACTGAAAGCATTAAGAACAAAACAAGGGCTATTAATGCGACAAGTCGCTGCTGCTACAGATGTGGACACCTCTATGATAAGCAAGTTTGAGAATGGTGATCGACTTCCAACAAGAAAACAAATTGAAAAGCTCGCTTTGATTTTAAAGGTTACAGAAGAGGAATTACTCGTTCAAGCATATAGTGAAAAAATTGCATACGATTTAATCAAAGAACCGCTAGCTGAGGAAATTGTCGAATTGGCATTAAAAAAATTACAATTAAAAAAATGAACTAACCAAACAGTACATCTTTATGCCTAGCCATACCTTCAACATACTCACATTCAATCATCCTCAGGAAGAACAAACCTTTTACTTCACTGACCAGGAACAAGCCAACCTCACACGGATTTACAAATCCTTAGTGCCAGATGAAGTCATTGAAAAGTATGGAGAGCAAGACCACTATTACACATCATTTACAGTTGAGGCCGAAGGTTTCTTAGCGGTATCAAAACCAACAAGTCCACAGTTTGAGACCAAGACAAATGAGCAAGGAGAAGAACGGTCATATACCATCCGTAATTCTACCTTTTCCACTTCAGTACTAAAGAGATATTACAATTCACTCATTCATAGCCATTTCAAGGAGAAAGGATTTTTAGTGAAGCCCAATTTTGTAAGTGATACAGAAGTTTGGCTTCCAAGTGCCAAACAAGACACCACAGGCAAGTACAAGATATTCGACCGCTTCTCACTCAAAGTACAGTTTAAGACAGTTTCCGACAGTCTTGAATTGTTGGTGACATTTGAAGGTAAATCCAAAATCTTCAAAGTTCCTGTCTCCACTCTTTTAGAGGATGTATCACCGACAGATATTAATTGGGTAGTGTATGAAAAGGGTCTGTACCGTTTTGATGAGTTACCTGATAGCGGTAAAAGAGAATATGACAAGGTGTATCCAGTATGGAATTTCGAAATCAGAGATGCATTAATGCAAGGAACGGAAGCCCCGGACAAAACCAATAAGTACAAAAAGTTTAGAGAGGGAATCGACAAGTTCTACAATCAATACCTGAATACAGAGGAGTTCAAAGCAATCATTCCAATTACCTCCAATGGATTCATACCAGTTAATAAAATCAATGTCGGGTCAGTCAACAATTCCAGTAACCGACTTTTATTCGGTGAACAAAAGTCTGGTATTGTGCCAATGGATGGAATGAAAGAGCATGGCCCCTTTGATTTCAGCTCTACTTCTAAAATCCACTTCTTTTTCATCTTCCATAAAGATGATCAACACATCGCCCAGAAGATGGACGGTTATTTCAAAGGATCAGAATTTGGCTTCAAAGGATTGACCAAGTTTATTCATACGCCATACCATACTGAAAAAGGATTCAGTATAAGGTTTGATGACAGAGATGATCCATGGCCAGAAATCTATGAAGCCATTACCAATAAACACTTTGAATCTGACATTCAGTACATCGCCATTTATATCAGTCCATTCTCCAAGAACTCACCAGACAAATCAAGAAGGAAGATATACTACAAGCTGAAAGAATTGCTACTGAAAGAAGGCGTATCCTCACAGGTAATTGACGGAGAGAAGGTATTGACCAACGAAAAGTACTATTACAGCCTACCGAATATTGCTATCGCCATTTTAGCCAAACTGAACGGCATCCCTTGGAAGCTGGATACAAAGCTCAAAAATGAATTGATAGTAGGCATTGGAGCATTTAGAAACTCAGAAGTTGACATACAATATATAGGAAGTGCTTTTAGCTTCGCTAACAATGGGAAATTCAACCGTTTTGAGTGCTTCCAAAAAGACCAAACAAAGGAGTTAGCAGGTTCAATTATCAGGGCAGTAAAGGAGTATGCTAATGTAAATACAGGCATCAAACGGCTTGTGATACACTTCTACAAGAGTATGAGGCAAGATGAACTTCAACCAATAGAAGACGGCCTCAAAGACCTTGGATTAGACATTCCGGTATTTATAGTGTCCATCAACAAAACAGAATCCTCAGACATTGTTGCATTTGACAACAGTTGGAAAGACCTTATGCCAATGAGTGGCACATTCATAAAGGTTGGGTACAATAAATTCCTGTTATTCAACAACACACGATACAATCCAAAATTTTACAGCTTCCATGACGGTTTTCCGTTCCCGATCAAGCTGAAAATCTTTTGCACAGAAAAAGAGCTGGTAGAGGAATATAAGACCGTAAAAGAATTGATAGATCAGGTGTATCAGTTCAGCCGTATGTATTGGAAATCAGTAAGACAACAGAACTTACCAGTTACCATCAAATACCCTGAAATGGTCGCAGAAATGCTCCCTCATTTTGATGGTAATGAAATACCTGAATTTGGAAAAGACAACCTTTGGTTCTTGTAATGGACAGAATAGAAGAAATATTTAAAATTAAGGACGTAAAGCCGACTGCTGTAAGGATAGTAGTACTGCGCTACCTATTAGAACAAAAGAAAGCACAGTCTTTAAAGGACATTGAAGTTGGTCTCGATCAATCAGACAGAAGTTCAATTTTTCGCACACTAAAAACTTTTGAAGATCATAAGGTGATCCATAGTATCGAAGATGGCTCAGGGATGACCAAGTATGCTGTATGTGTAGAAGGCTGCAATTGCGATCCAGAAGACCTTCATTATCATTTCTATTGCACTTCATGTGAAATGACTTTTTGCCTTTTAGACCACCCTATTCCTTTAGTCAATCTACCAAATAATTTTAAAATGGCACAAGCTAACATGGTCATTAAAGGATTATGCGATAAGTGTAACCAATAACCTTTGCAATCGGGTTGCACTATCGCTTCATTATCTTTGTGACCAATGAAGTATTTATCTTTGATATTCGCCACGTTTACGCTGATGCTCTCCACAGTCCCTATTGAGGGAGCTTGTCGTAGTAACTCGTATGATGGTGTTTACAACTACTCAAATACAGAATCTAGTCAGCAGGAGAGCGGAAATCAGGATAACGAAAATTGCCCCCCACTCTGCGGTTGTCAATGTAGTCATGTACATGCAATCTCTTTTGGAAACAATAGGGTAATTATCAATCTGGTATTTGCGGATAATAATAAGTTGCCCAGAAACTACAACAATGGTATTTCTTTTAATTTAATCAATGCCATTTGGCATCCCCCAAAGTTCTCCGAATAGGTTATTGCTTACTTATTCAAAGGTATTAACACATGTGATTTTCAAGTCACATGTGTGATATTCAATAACCACCACTACGCCTACAGTCCAATAGAACAGTACGGCTTGTATTTCCAAATCAACATGTTTAAAAGTCATAAACATCAGGACTTCTTTATCAAGAGATCCTGATAAAAGTAAAGCTATGATTAATCAAATAATTTCATTTTCAATAAAAAACAAGCTTATTATTGGCATGCTCACCATTGCCCTCATTATTGGTGGCTTATGGAGTGCGTCCCAAGTACCGCTAGATGCTGTGCCGGATATTACAAATAACCAGGTACAGGTCATTACACAAGCTCCGAACCTGGGCACAGAGGATATTGAGCAGTTTGTTACCTATCCAGTGGAGGTGGCAGTAGCCAACCTACCCGGTGTAACTGAAATCCGCTCGGTTTCCCGATTTGGTTTATCGGTAGTAACTATCGTTTTTGAAGACGATATTGGAACTTATCTGCCAAGGCAATTAGTGGCTGAAAAGCTTGCAGAAATCAAAGAAAGTATCCCAAAAGAATTTGGTGAGCCTTCAATGGGGCCAATATCCACCGGGTTGGGAGAAATCTATCAATACACACTAAAAGTAGATTCTACTCACAAAGGCCAATTCACTCCCACTGATTTACGCACGATGCAAGATTGGATTGTGCGTAGGCAAATGGCAATGGTTCCCGGAGTGGTAGAAATAAACGCCATTGGAGGAAGTTTGAAACAGTATGAAGTGGCCATCAACCCAGATGAACTGAAGGCAATTGGCATTACTATTCTTGATATTTTCAATGCACTGGAAGCCAACAATCAGAATACAGGTGGCGCTTATATCGAGAAAAACCATCAAGCCAATTTTATTAGAGGCGAAGGTTTAGCCAGAAATCTGAAAGACATTGAGAACATAGTGGTTAAAAATGTGAATAACCTGCCTATCCGAATCAAGGATGTAGCAAAAGTTCAATATGGTAATGCGGTTCGTTATGGTGCACTAACGCAGGATGGTGAAGAAGTTGTAGGTGGGTTAGTGTTATTGCTCAAAGGAGCCAACTCCAATGATGTAATAATTCGTGTGAAAGAACGCATGATGGAAATTCAGAAATCCTTACCTGAAGGTATTGTAATTGAACCACTACTTGACAGAAGTAAACTCATAGCAAAAACAACAGACACAGTCAGCACTAACCTGATGGAAGGGGCATTGATTGTCATTTTTGTTTTGGTGTTTCTGCTTGGGAATTGGCGTGGTGGATTAATCGTAGCATCAACTATTCCCCTATCCTTATTGTTTGCTTTTGTATTAATGAACGTTTTTGGCGTTTGGGCAAATTTGATGAGCCTGGGAGCCATTGATTTCGGAATCATTATAGACGGTGCTGTAATAATTGTGGAAAGCACCGTATTTCTCCTTCATGAACGTGTATTGAAAAAACAGAACATCACTGCACAGGTTAGAGATGAAGTATCCTATTCGGCCTCAAGCAAAATGATGAATGCTGCCTTCTTTGGTCAACTCATTATACTCATAGTGTTTATCCCGATTCTTGCCCTACAAGGTGTTGAGGGTAAAATGTTCAAGCCGATGGCACTCACCTTCATGTTTGCCATGATTGGTGTTATGATCCTTTGCCTAACCTATGTTCCTATGATGTCGGCTTGGTTTATTCGTACAAGCAACAGTAATAAAGCTTCATGGGGTGATCGTTTTGTCCTTTGGCTTGAGAATATTTATGACCCCACATTGGGTAGGGCATTAAAAAAAGCCAAATGGGTAATCGTTTCAGCGGTTGTATTGCTCGGCTTGGCGGTCTTTACCTTCTCACGCATGGGTGGAGAATTTGTTCCACAGTTGGATGAAGGAGATATTGCATTTCATGCTATTCTAAAACCGGGTAGCTCGCTATCGGAAACCATCGAAACCACCACCAAAATAGAAGGTATTGTTAAGACTAAGTTTCCTGAAGTACTGAAGATAGTTAGCCGTATTGGGTCTGCCGAAATCCCAACAGATCCTATGCCCTTTGATTATGCAGATGTATTCGTCATAATGGCTCCCAAGGAAGAATGGGTTTCTGCCGAAAGCAAAGACGATCTGATATATAAAATGAAAGAGGAACTGGAAAAGATACCAGGTGTCAATTTCGAGTTTACCCAGCCCATCGAAATGCGGTTCAACGAATTGTTAGAAGGAATTAAGGAGGATATTGCCATCAAATTATACGGGGAAGACATCAATATCTTGGCCGCAAAAGCGGAAGAAATATCAAAGATTATTGCCGGGACTCAAGGCATAGGTGATATGCGTGTGGAGGCAACAACAGGACTTCCCCAAATGACTGTGCAGTATAACCGGAATAAACTGGCTCAATATGGGGTAAATATCCAAGACCTGAATAGGTTGATTCAATCAGCTTTTGTAGGTGGTAAGGCGGGGGTAATTTTTGAAGGTGAAAAACGTTTTGATTTGGTCGTTCGACTAGATGAACAACACCGTAAAAGCATTGACGATATAAAGAACCTCTACATTAGTTTACCCAGCGGCTCACAAATCCCTCTGAAAGAAGTAGCAAACATAAGCTACCAACCAGGCCCCATGCAAATCAGCCGGGATAATACCAACCGCAGGACTTATGTAGGCATCAATGTCAGGGGACGTGATATAAAATCACTTGTAGAAGAAATTCAGCAAAAGTTGGACGCAAAGCTTGACCTCCCCCCTGGTTATTACATACGGTATGGGGGCGCTTTTGAGAACCTGGAACGAGCAAGTAAACGCTTACAAGTAGTTGTGCCAATTGCTTTGGGATTGATATTCTTACTCATATTTTTTGCTCTAAAGTCTTTCAAACAATCCATGATGATATACATGGCCATTCCATTGGCAGCCATTGGAGGGGTTTTCTCTTTATGGTTGAGAGATATGCCGTTCAGTATTTCAGCAGGCGTTGGTTTTATTGTACTCTTTGGAGTAGCGGTATTAAATGGATTGGTACTCATAAGTGGATGGAACGAACTGAAGGATGAAGGTGTAAGCGATTTGAATGAACGTATCCGGTTAGGCGCAAGAAGGCGGATAAGGCCAATTCTTCTTACAGCACTCACAGATGTCTTTGGCTTTTTGCCAATGGCTGTTTCTACCTCGGCAGGTGCAGAAGTCCAGCAACCCTTAGCGACCGTGGTAATTGGCGGAATGATTACAGCCACTTTACTTACCTTATTTGTGCTTCCTATATTATACAGGTGGGTAGAAAACAGAAGCTCCAAAGTAATGATACCCAAAGCCATGACTATTCTGATACTGATTGGTGGATTCACTCTTTTTTCGTCCGGTGAACTGAAAGCTCAAGAGACTAAAGATAAAACAGTCACCACATTAGAGGAAGCCCTCAGGATCGGTTTATCGAATAACGGCAATGTGCAGGTAGCGAAAACCAATATCGAGTTGCAGGAACAAGGGAAAAAAGCTGCTTTTGATCCGGGCAAGACCAATATAGGTGCACAATATGGGCAGTACAACAGTTTTGAAAATGATTTTGCACTTAACCTGACCCAGCAATTTGATTTTCCAACGGTCTATACCAACCAGCACAAACTGGCAAAAGAAAAGACGGAAGGAAGCCAGATGCAACTGGCGGTAACTGAGAACAGCCTGAAACGAGACATCCGCCAAAGTTGGTATCAACTTGCCTATTTAAGGGAAAAGGAAAAGTTGTTGTTGTATCAGGATACTATTTATGGTCGGTTTCTACATGCAGCCACCATCCGTTATGAAACGGAAGCTACCAGCTACCTGGAAAAAGCAGCAGCAGAAACCAAGGTGATGGAAATCCAAAATACACTTAAACTAATAGCATCGGACATTGCCATTCAGGAGAAGCAGCTTCGTATCCTCCTGAACGATACAACCGGAATCCACTTTATGCCAGGGGTCTTAGCCGAAAGGACTATGGCGGGTATTCAGGATTCAACACAAGTAGCCAATAATCCTCTACTTGCCTATGCCAAACAGCAGATTGATATTGCTGGTGCTGAAAAAGCAGTCCAGTCGTCCAAAATGCTGCCCGGGTTATCAGTCGGATATTTCAATCAATCACTAATAGGACAATTAACTACAACTGGTGATATTGCAGGCCCTTCTAATCGATTTTCCGGAGTGCAAGTTGGCATTTCAATACCGATATTTTACGGTTCTTATAAGGCCAATATAAAATCAGCCCAGCTCAAAGAGCAGATGGCCGAAACCAATGCTAATTACTACACTTCCGTCCTTCAGGGGCAGTACGAACAGCAGCTACAGGAAGTGTTCAAATACGGGGGGAGCTTGAGCTACTATAAGGACAAAGCAATTCCACAAGCAAATCTCATCATTGGCAATGCTCAAAAGAGTTTCGAGAATGGAGCCATAGATTATGTGGAATATTTTCAAAATCTAAATCAGGGGCTGGAACTGAAATTCAATTATCTCAATACATTAAACGGGTACAACCAGGCCATTATCAATCTGGAATACCTGATTGGTCAATAATATAAAAAACTGAATAATATGAACTCTTACATAAAAAATTACACTACTCCATTGTTAAAGACTTGGAGTATTGGCAGCTTGTTCGTTGCAGCAAGTTTATTCATTGTATCGTGTGGAAACTCGGTGAATAAAGAAGAAGGGGAAGAACTAGAAGAAGAACATGTTGAAGAAGTACTCTTTTCTACCCAGCAATTTCAATCGCTAAGAATGAAGGTAGATACTTTACCACTTCGCAACATCTCCTCCTATGTGGATGCAAACGGACAATTGGAAGTACCCCCACAAAATGAAGCAGCGGTTACAGCCGTCATAGGTGCGAACATTATCAGCATTAAAGTAATTGAAGGCGATAAAATAAAAAAAGGACAGGTACTGGCATACCTCAACCATCCTGACCTGATTAAACTACAAACCGATTACATCAATAGCTGGAACCAACTTCAATACATTGATAAAGAATACCAGCGTCAAAAGACGCTCTATGATGAAAAAGTAGGGTCAGGAAAAGAATTTCAGAAAACACAGGCGGATTACCAGTCAATGAAAGGAACGGTAGTAGGTTATGAAGCACAGTTAAGACTATTGGGATTGAGCCTTATGAAAATACAGCAAGGTGAAATCTACGATCAAGTACCAGTATCCACTCCTATTTCAGGATACGTACGACATGTAAATGTAAAAACAGGCCAATATGTACAGCCACAAACCGAGATGTTTGAAATCGTCAATATAGATCACATCCATACCGATTTAACGGTGTTTGAAAAAGACATACACAAGGTAAAAGAAGGCCAGAAAGTTAAGTTTTCTATTGAATCCTTGCCAGGAAAAGAACTGGAAGCAACCATTTATTCAGTAGGTAAAGCATTCGAGCAAGACCCTAAGGCCATTCACCTTCATGCAGAAATTCATAATAAGGAAGGATTGCTTATTCCCGGTATGTATGTGCGGGGACGTATCATAATTGATGACGTTCGTTGTTATGCTCTGCCTGAAGCTGCTGTAATTAGAGATGGTGATAAATATTTCATTTTCACGGCTGAGAAGAAAGATGAAGATGGTGAAGTTGAGTGGGAATTTGTACCGGAGGAAATTATTGTTGGAGCAATGGATAACGGTTGGATAGAAGTTAAACTTCTCCAACCATTAGAAGAAGGTACAACTGTCGCTTGGAACAATGCATATTACTTATTAGCAGAAATGAAAAAGGGTGAGCTGGGAGATGATGATTAAAGATAGAAGTATGAAAAAAACAATATTCAAAATATCGAGAATGGACTGCTCCTCTGAGGAACAGTTAATTCGTATGAAATTGGAGTCGTTTTCCAATATAAAACACCTTGAATTTGACATACCTTCCCGTCAACTTGGAATTTACCACATTGGTGACATAGATCAAATTCATCAGGCTATCAGCGAGTTGAACCTAAACGATAAATTGGAAAACACAGAAGACGCTGATTTGCCTTCAGTTGTTGACGAATCGCATCAAAGGAAAATACTATGGTGGGTATTGGGCATCAATTTCGGCTTCTTTGTAGTAGAAATGACTACCGGATGGATATCCCGCTCTATGGGTCTGGTGGCTGACTCGCTGGATATGCTGGCAGATTCCATCGTCTACGGCCTGAGCTTATTTGCTGTCGGTGCAGCTATTTCTCGTAAGAAGAAAGTAGCCAAAATCAGTGGCTATTTTCAGATGGGATTGGCTCTGTTAGGTTTTTCAGAAGTTTTGCGCAGGTTTTTCAGCGAAAGCGAAACACCGCTGTTTCAATGGATGATCATCATTTCGGTACTTGCCTTAATTGGTAACTTGGTCTCGCTTTGGCTGATCAACAAAGCTAAAAGTGATGAAGCTCACATGCAGGCCAGTGCGATATTTACATCTAATGATATTATAGTGAATGGAGGGGTAATACTAGCTGGGATTCTGGTTTATTTTCTAAAAAGTAAATGGCCGGATCTGGTTGTTGGTGGTGTTGTTTTCTCCTTTGTTATGCGTGGTGCTTTTCGAATACTGAAATTGGCAAAATGATTATGGGACATAATCACAATCATTCACATAATCATTCAGAGGGCAATGTAAAAGTAGCCTTCTTTCTCAACCTTGCCTTTACAATCATTGAGATCATTGGTGGTCTCTATACCAATAGTTTGGCTATCCTGTCGGATGCACTGCATGATTTAGGAGATAGCCTCAGTTTAGGACTTTCGTGGTACTTTCAGAAGCTATCCAAGAAAGGTAGAACCAAGACATTCTCTTACGGGTACAAACGATTCTCATTGCTTGGTGCGATAATCAATTCGATTGTGTTAGTGGCAGGGTCAATATTCATCCTGACAAAAGCGATTCCTGAACTCTTTAATCCTGGGGGAACAAATGTTGAAGGCATGCTCTATCTATCGATTTTGGGAATAGTAGTAAATGGTGCAGCTGTTTTCAAACTCCGAAAAGGAGAATCTCTGAATGAAAAAGTAGTTTCACTACATCTTTTAGAAGATGTCTTGGGATGGGTGGCCGTTCTTATAGGTAGTGTCATTATGATGTATACAGATGCACCATTTATAGATCCGTTACTCTCAGTACTAATCTCGCTTTTTGTTTTGTACAATGTTTACAAAAACCTCAAAAAGAGCCTTTTAGTAATTCTTCAGGGCATTCCCGAGGAAATTTCCATTGACGACATTCGGCAAAAGCTCAAGAACATATCAAAAGTTACTGACATCCATGACTGCCACGCATGGTCGATGGACGGCCAGTACAACATTCTTACACTTCACCTTCGACTAGATAAAGACTACAAACTTTCAGAACAAGCTAAGCTCAAAGAGCAAGTAAGAACACAATTAAAAGATGAATCGATTAATCACATTACCATAGAGTTTGAAGCACAGGGTGAAAACTGTGAGTTGGAGGATTGTTGATCAAATCATTTGATAAGTGATGAAAAAATATCAGATTAAAACAAAATGAAGCTAAACACCCTCTACATAAAAAACATGGTTTGTCCTCGCTGTATTGACACAGTGAAGGACATTTTGGATAACCTGAATATAGAAACCTCCTCCATTGAACTCGGAGAAGTTCATACACCAAACAACATCACGAGTGATCAGAAATCACAGCTGGAGGAACTACTGGCAGCACGAGGCTTTGAGTTGCTTCAAGATCAAAAGTCGAAACTGATCGGACAGATCAAAGCGATCATTGTAGATCAAATTCATCACAACAAAGAAGCCTTAAATATCAATTTCTCTACCCTAATAGCTGATAAACTGCACCAGGAGTATTCTTCTCTCAGCAGGCTTTTCTCTTCTGTCGAAGGAGTCACTATTGAGCGGTTTATCCTTAAACAAAAAGTAGAGCGAGTGAAAGAGCTCATCTTTTACAATGAGCTAACGCTCTCAGAGATTGCTCATCAAATGGACTACAGCAGTGTAGCCCATCTATCCGCCCAATTCAAAAAAGAGACGGGCATGACCCCCACAGCTTTTAAGAAAATGAGAAATCCGGGACGGCAATCACTGGATCAGCTGTGATCAAAATCTCATAAGCCTTTTTCAAAATTGTGTAACAGCCACAAGCAGCTTACCGATCATCTTTGTATCGTGACAATTAATACGATAACAAGATGACCAAAGAATATACAATTACCGGAATGACTTGCACTGGCTGTTTGGCCAAAGTGAAGAGAACGATCAATGGAATCGAAGAGATACAAGAAGCCGCTATTCAACTGGAATACCCACAGGCAAAGATTATCTCCGATGAATCTTTAGACCTTGGAGAAATTAATCTGGCATTAAAAAAGGTAGGGAACTATGCCATTTCTGAAGAATATCAAGAGACCGTACAAGCTCCGCTCCCTAAGATCAAAAAACAAGAACCACTCGCTGAGAAGTCCATTACCACCTACAAACCACTGATCCTTATTGTAGGGTTCATTGCTGTGGTAACAGCTTTGAGCCAATACCCATTCAATGAATTTTCGGGGATGTTGTGGATGCGCCACTTTATGGCAGGGTTCTTCATTGTCTTTGCTTTTTTCAAGCTGCTAAACTTGACAGGCTTTGCGAACTCTTATCGAATGTACGATATAGTAGCCGCTAAATGGAAAGCCTGGGGATACGCTTACCCATTTGTTGAACTAGCCCTGGGATTGCTCTATTTATTGAATATTGCACCGTTTTTCACAAACATGGTGACAGTTATCGTCTTGGGCATAAGCAGCATCGGAGTGATTAAAAGCAACCTGAACAAGAAGAAGATCAAATGTGCCTGCCTGGGAGATGTATTCAATTTACCCATGAGTACAGTCACCATTGTAGAGGATCTATCCATGGTAGCTATGGCTGCAGCTATGCTTGTTTTCACTTAGGTCGTTACAAAATTCTGTAATCATTTCTCAAAATTCTATAAACCCTTCTCTGTAAGAAATCCGTATATTGCATTATAAGTGAAAAGAATAATCTCCATATCGCTTGCTTTGCTCATGTTGGTTTCCAGCGTGGGTTTCTCTATGAACACACATTTTTGTGGTGGCGTAGCGGTTGAGACTTCTTTTTCAATCGGACTTCATAATCCTGATTGCGGAATGTCCGATATGGATGGAGACTGCAAAAAAGAACCATCCTCAGAAGAACAGGTAAAACCTAAACCCTGTTGTGAAAATCAACATGAGGTACTTCAATTAGATGAGAATGCAAATCTTCAAGCCTTCTCTGTTGATGTGAATCCTGTTTTCTTTGTTGCTTTCATTCACACTTATGTTCAGCCGATTCTATTTGCTGATCAAGCTTTTGTTCATAACACTTATTACTCTCCTCCCATACCTGATAAGGATATTCAAGTCCTTTTTCAGACCTTTTTAATTTAATCCGCATAGTACAATTTGATGTTCCTGGTCTTGTGACTATGGAGCATAGTGGCATTTCCTGCCATTGAACAATTCTTTTCTGTTCAATCAAATTCAATTGTATTATGCTCAATAAAATCATAAAATATTTCTTAGAGAATAAGTTGGTCACTGTTCTCGTCCTTACAGGTTTTGTAGCCTGGGGAATTGTAACTGCTCCATTTGGATGGCAAGTGGGTGCATTGCCTTCTGACCCTGTTCCGGTGGATGCCATACCAGACATAGGAGAAAACCAACAAATTGTTTTTACCCAATGGGCTGGCCGTTCGCCACAGGATATTGAGGATCAAATCTCTTATCCTTTAACTACTTATTTACTAGGAATCCCAGGAGTAAAATCTATTAGAAGTTCATCCATCTTCGGTTTTTCCAGTATCTATATCATCTTCTCAGAAGATGTGGAGTTCTATTGGTCACGATCCAGAATACTCGAAAAACTCAACTCACTACCCTCTGGCTTACTCCCTGATGCCGTCCAGCCTGCATTGGGGCCAGATGCCACCGCCTTAGGGCAGGTGTATTGGTACACCATTGAAGGAAGGGACAAAAACGGAAATCCAACTGGCGGTTGGGATTTGCACGAAATCCGCACAGTTCAGGACTTCTATGTGAAGTATGGATTAAATGCAACAGAAGGAGTTTCAGAAGTTGCTTCCATTGGCGGTTTTATTCAGGAATACCAAATTGATGTAAATCCTGACGCATTGAAAGCCTACAACATCCCCTTGCATAAAGTCATGCAGGCAGTACAAAAATCCAATAAGGATGTTGGTGCAAAGACCATAGAAATCAATCAGGCTGAATATTTAGTTCGTGGTTTAGGATATGTCAAGAAAGTAGAAGACATAGAAAAGGCAGTAGTTGCAGTACAAGACAATGTGCCTATAAGGATAAAAGACATTGGTGTAGTATCTCTTGGCCCCGCTACAAGACGAGGTATTTTGGACAAAGATGGTGCTGAAGTAGTAGGTGGCGTTGTAGTAGCTCGATATGGAGCGAATCCCTTGCAGGTCATCAACAATGTAAAAGCCAAAATTATTGAAATAGCACCCGGCCTTCCCAAGAAAACATTGGCTGACGGTAGAGAAAGCCAGCTTACAATTGTCCCGTTTTATGATCGCTCAGAATTGATCTATGAAACCTTAGGTACACTGGAAGAAGCCTTGTCGCTGGAAATTCTCATTACCATTCTGGTGGTGATTGTGATGGTATATAACCTAAGAGCTTCATTCCTTATTTCCAGCCTTTTGCCCATTGCCGTGCTCATGGTGTTTATTGCCATGCGATACTTTGGTGTCGATGCGAATATTGTAGCACTATCAGGAATAGCCATTGCCATCGGAACAATGGTGGACTTAGGTATTATTCTTTCTGAAAATATCATCAAGCATATTGATGAAGCCCCACCAAGCCAAAAACTAATTGATACCATTTACAATGGAGCATCAGAGGTGGCCACTGCGATATTAACGGCTGTCTCTACCACAATTGTGAGTTTTGTCCCTGTATTTACCATGCAGGCAGCAGAAGGCAAGCTGTTTGGTCCTCTGGCTTTTACAAAGACTTTTGCCCTTTTAGCTGCATTGATCGTTTCATTGCTGATTTTGCCAACACTGGCACATTGGTTTTTCGGCTTTAATATTAAAAACAAGTTCTTAAAAAAATACGGCCACTACGGCTTAGTCCTTATTGGAATTATTAGCCTCTTTATTGGACAGGTTTGGACGGGAGTGTTACTAATTCTATTTGGAATCATCGGTATTGTAAAAAACATTGAACAGCTCAAAAATGCTTCACTTCCGACTGTAATAAAGTTCTTACTCAAGTATGCGGAATTAATCATTGTCCTGTTGGGAGTCATTTGGTTGCTGGCAAAATATTGGTTACCACTAGGTGCATCTAAATCCCTTCTCCTCAACTTTGTTTTTGTTGCCCTATTGGTCGGTGTTATACTCGGTGCGTTTAGGCTATTGGAATTTCAATACAAAAAAATCCTCACTTGGTGTTTAAATAACAGAATCAAGTTTTTGATTATCCCGACTATACTCATCCTATTAGGTGCAAATATTTGGCTTGGCTTCAATGCTGTTTTTGGTTTTGTCTCCAAGGGTTTTGAGAAGGTTGGATGGAATTTGGATCAGACCAAAGGATGGTCAGCCATGTCCCAAACCTTTCCAGGTATAGGAAAGGAATTTATGCCTTCTCTGGATGAAGGCAGCTTTCTGTTGATGCCAACCTCAATGCCTCATTCCGGAGTAACATTCAATCGAAAGATAGTAGGCCAATTGGATATGCTACTTACCAGTATCCCCGAAGTAGAGCTAACGGTTGGTAAACTCGGACGGGTAGAATCAGCCCTTGACCCAGCCCCTATTTCTATGTATGAAAACATTATCAATTACAAGCCAGAATATATTCTGAACAAAAAAGGACACAGGCAAAGGTTTAAAGTAGATAAAAACAATCGCTTTATAACAGTTTCTGGTGATTCACTAACCAATCAAGAAGGGTTAAGTAAAGGCATTGAAGCCAAGGAACTCATTGCAGATGAAAATGGGGAGTACTATCGCAATTGGCGTGATCACATTCAATCTCCCGATGATATTTGGAATGAGATAGTAAAAGCCACCAAACTACCAGGTGTCACCTCAGCACCTAAGCTTCAACCGATTGAAACTCGGTTGGTCATGCTCCAAACAGGGATGCGAGCTCCTATGGGAATCAAGGTATATGGCCCTGACCTGAAAACAATAGAGAACTTTGGATTGCAGTTGGAGAACGTTCTAAAAGGAGTGCCTTCTGTAAAGGCAGAAGCAGTATTTGCGGATAGAATTGTAGGTAAACCCTACATACACCTCAACATAAACAGGGATGAAATCTCACGATATGGATTGAATATAGAAGATGTTCAGCGCACCATAGAAACTGCAATTGGTGGAATGAAAATCACTTCCACTGTAGAAGGTCGAGAAAGATTTCCTGTCAGGGTACGCTATCCGCGAGAATTGAGGGATGACCCTGAAGCATTGGGTAAAATACTAATGCAGACACCCACAGGTGCACAAATTCCATTATCTCAAATCATTGACTTTGAATATGTAAGGGGACCACAAGCGATAAAAAGTGAAGAAACCTTTCTGGTTGGCTATGTACTGTTTGATAAACGTGATGGTTTCTCGGAAGTCACTGTGGTAAACGATGCTCAACGCACGATTCAGGATAAAATTGATTCAGGTGAACTGACCGTACCTGCTGGTGTGAGCTATAAGTTTTCAGGGAGTTATGAAAATCAGGTGAGGGCAGAAAAACGACTTTCTATCATTGTTCCTTTGGTATTAGGCATTGTATTTCTCATTCTTTATTTCCAGTTCCGTTCGGTATCCACTTCATTAATGGTATTTACAGGTATTGCAATGGCTTTTAGCGGTGGCTTTATCATGCTATGGCTCTATGGGCAAAGTTGGTTTGCAGACTTCTCAGTCTTCGGCACAAATTTTCGTGATTTATTCCAAATACACACCATTAATCTGAGTGTGGCCGTTTGGGTTGGGTTTATTGCCCTCTTTGGAATAGCAACTGACGATGGAGTATTGATGGCTACTTATCTGGATCAAAGCTTTGATAGAAATAAAACAGATAATATAAAAGGAATAAGAGCGGCAACAGTGGAAGCAGGACAGCGCAGAATAAAGCCAGCAGTAATGACAACTGCCACGACCATCATTGCTTTACTACCTATCCTCACTTCTACTGGTAGAGGTTCAGATATTATGATACCCATGGCATTGCCTGCTGTTGGTGGGATGCTATTTGCTGCCATCACTTATTTCATAGTTCCGGTGATTTACTGCTGGAGAGAAGAACGTAAAATTTCAAAAGGCCAATCATGAAAAAAATAATCATAATCATATTCACGGCATTTGGCTTTTCCACATTAACAAATGCTCAGTCGTTAGATGACTATTTCAAGTTAGCGGCAGAAAACAATCCGGGATTGCAGGCTAAATACAAATCCTTTGAAGCTGCTATGCAAAAAGTAACACAAGTTAGCAGTTTGCCAGACCCCAATCTTTCCTTCGGTTATTTCGTGTCTCCGGTGGAAACAAGAGTGGGGCCGCAACGAGCAAGGTTTTCTTTGACACAAATGTTTCCATGGTTCGGCACTTTAAAAGCCCAGGAAGATGCTGCTACTTTAATGGCAGAAGCAAAATATCAAGAGTTTTTAGATGCCCGAAACAAATTGTACTACCAAGTATCAGCATCATATTATCCACTCTATGAGCTGCAAAAGTTGATTTCAATTGAAGAAGAAAATCAACGCATCCTATCCTCATACAAAGAGATAGCCACTATTCAATTTCAAAACGATAAAGGCTCAATGGTAGATGTATTGAGGGTGGACATTATGCTCAAAGATGCAACTACTAATTTGTCTATATTGGAACAAAAGCAAAAACCTCTTGTAACTCGTTTTAATAAGCTTTTGAATCGGTCTGATGACGACAATATTGTTGTTCAGGACTCTTTATTCACTTTTAGTTTACCTGCAAACTATCGTAAAGACTCGTTACTCGCGTCCAATCCTATTCTGGATGAATTGGAGTTGAAAATTGAAGCCAGTAAAGCAAGTGAACAAGCCGCAATCAAGCAGGGTCTTCCAAAACTTGGTGTAGGCTTAGATTATGTAATCGTAGGTCAACGAACGGATATGTCTGTGCCTGACAATGGAAAAGATGCATTTATGCCAATGGTGTCTGTGAGCCTTCCAATTTTCAGAGGAAAATATAAAGCAGCACAAAAAGAAGCTCAACTCATGCAAGAATCTTATTCCCTGCAAAGAGAAGAAGCTGCTAACAGGCTAATCAGTTCCTATGACATGATTTGGTTCGAGATCCAAAAACAGATTGAGTTGATACAGTTATACGAAGAACAAATACAGGAGTCTGGTCAATCATTAAACCTTTTATTCTCTGCTTACAGCAATTCGGGAAAAGACTTTGAAGAAGTACTTAGGATGCAACAGCAAATATTAAAGTATCAAAAAATGAAAGCTACTGCCTTGTCGGAATACCACATCGCATTAGCAGAACTGGATTATATCACAGCTAAATCGAAATAATCATGGAAAATAAACATCATAATCATACAAACGAAGATCACAAGCATAGTCATGAACACCATGACCATAGTAATCATAATAATGGCCATGAATCTCATGACCATCACCAGGGACATCATGCCCACATGATTGAAGATTTCAAAAAACGCTTTTGGATTTCTTTAGTCATCACCCTGCCTATCGTAGTGCTTGCACCAATGATACAGGGATTAATCGGTTATGAACTTCGCTTCAATGGTGATCGATATGTTCAATTCGTGCTTTCATCCATTATTTTCTTTTATGGAGGTTGGCCATTCCTAAAAGGTCTCGCAGATGAAGTAAAAAAGAAAGCTCCGGGTATGATGACTTTGATTGCTTTAGCTATTTCAGTAGCCTATTTCTACAGTTCAGCTGTAGTATTTGGACTTGGTGGCAAAATCTTCTTTTGGGAACTCGCCAGCTTAATCGTCATCATGCTATTAGGCCACTGGATAGAGATGAAATCCGTTATGGGAGCTTCCAATGCCTTGCAGGAATTGGCCAAAATGATGCCTTCAACAGCTCGCAGAATTAAAGAAGATGGGGAGCATGAAGATGTGCCTATTGATAATTTAAAAGGCAATGACACCATACTGGTAAGACCAGGCGAAAAAATCCCTGCTGATGGTATCGTATTGGAAGGTGAAAGTCATGTAAATGAATCCATGCTTACTGGGGAATCAAAACCAGTAACCAAACATAGAAATGATCAGGTTATTGGTGGTTCGGTCAATGACAATGGCACCTTAAAAATCAAAGTGAAGCATACGGGCAAAGATTCCTACTTGTCTAAGGTGATAGAAATGGTGAAAGAAGCTCAGGAAACGAAATCCAAAACCCAAAATCTGGCAGATAAAGCCGCTGCATGGTTATTCTACATCGCTTTAGGAGCAGGTATGACCACACTTGTAGTATGGTTGAGCCTCGGTAAAGACTTTGAATATGCATTAGAACGTATGGTAACCGTCATGATTATCTCATGTCCTCATGCTTTGGGCTTAGCTGTCCCTTTAGTAGTGGCCATTTCCACGGCTGTTTCTGCTAAAAATGGATTATTGATCAGAAACCGAACAGCATTTGAGAATGCAAGGAAACTAACCGCAATCATATTCGACAAAACAGGCACTTTAACCAAAGGTGAATTTGGGGTAACACGGTTTAAAAGTACTTTAGACAATTACTCGGACAATGAATTACTTCAAATTGCTGCGTCTATAGAAAATAGTTCTGAGCATCCTATAGCGGCAGGTATCGTTCGTAAGGCAAAAGCAAATGATTTGACTTTACAAGAGCCTGAGAACTTCCAAAATATTACAGGAAAAGGAATCAAGGCAAACCTAAAAGGACAGGAAATCAAAATTGTTAGTCCAGGAATGCTTACAGAGCAGGGATTTGACACTCCAGCTGATGCTTTTAAAACAGAGGATGAAACGGTAGTATTTGTTTTGATTGACAATTCATTGGCAGGATACATTGCCCTTGCAGACGAAATTCGACCAGAATCTTTATCAGCAATAAATACGCTAAAAGAGAGAGGTATAAAAGTTTACATGGCAACAGGTGATAACCAGCAAGTGGCAAAAGCAGTTAGCCAGCAACTCTCTTTGGACAACTTCTATGCAGAAGTACTACCGGAAGACAAACAACGCATCATTAAAGAGCTTCAGGAAAAAGGTGAATTTGTAGCCATGACGGGTGATGGTGTAAATGATGCCCCTGCACTTGCACAGGCTAATGTGGGTATTGCCGTTGGTTCAGGCACAGATGTAGCAGCCGAAACGGCTGATATTGTTTTGGTCAACAGTAACCCAAAAGACATTGCCAATTTGATTCTTTTCGGTGCTGCTACTTACAAAAAAATGATGCAAAACTTATGGTGGGCAGCAGGTTATAACATTGTAGCCGTTCCTTTAGCTGCTGGTGTTTTGGCTGGTGCTGGCATTATTCTTAGCCCTGCCATCGGTGCGGTTCTAATGAGCCTTAGCACTGTGATAGTTGCTTTCAATGCACAATTATTAAAAAGACAAATCAAGAATTAAGATGAAAAATACAAATAAAACAACAGTAATTATCGCCATAAGCACATTAGCAATCGGCTTGCTACTTGGCTGGATAATTTTTGGAAGATCCAATGAAAACCAAACGAATGAACATAACCATTCAACAACTGCTGAATCTGAAACTATCTGGACATGTTCAATGCATCCTCAAATCCGTCAAAACGAACCTGGTGATTGTCCGCTTTGTGGAATGGATTTAATTCCATTGGAATCAACTGATGTTGAATTAGACCCTATGGCAGTGAACATGTCACCTACTGCCATGCAGTTGGCACAAGTTCAAACTATGGTGGTTGATAAGGGTAAGACTAATAAATCAATACGTCTGAATGGAAAAGTACAGGCAGATGAACGTTTGCTATCTACCCAATCTTCACACATCCCAGGCAGGATAGAAAAACTTTCAGTCAATTTTACAGGAGAATTTGTGTCGGCAGGTCAGGTTTTGGCAAATGTGTATTCCCCTGAATTGGTGACTGCACAAGAAGAATTGTTTGAAGCAAAAAAAATTAAAGAATCCCAACCTGCATTGTTCAATGCAGCCAAAGAAAAGCTGAAAAACTGGAAGCTCTCAGACAAACAGATTGACCAGATAGTCGCTTCAAATAAATCCATAGAACAGTTTCCAATTCTCGCCAATGTTTCAGGGTATGTAACTAAGAAAATGGTCAATCTGGGTGACTATATCAAACAAGGGGAAGCATTATATGAAATAGCAGACTTATCTAAAGTATGGGTGCTTTTTGATGTGTATGAGTCAGATATGACTTGGATAAACAAAGGTGATGCTGTCATATACACAGTGCAATCAATACCCGGTAAAACATTTAAAGGAAGAATTAGCTACATCGATCCTGTTATCAATCCAAAAACCAGAGTGGCAAAAGCAAGACTTGAAGCAACAAACAAAGGTTTAATGCTCAAACCAGAAATGTTCGCAACTGGAACGATAGAAGCAATAACCAATACTGGTAATGCATCCTTAATTGTTCCAAAAACTGCTGTAATGTGGACGGGCAAACGCTCCGTAGTTTATGTGATGCAAATGTCAGCTCAAGGTGTAAGTTTCGTCATGCGAGAAGTTACTTTGGGTCCAGAATTAGGAGAAAGTTATGTGATTGAAGAGGGCTTGCAGCCTGGCGAAGAAATAGCAATCAATGGAACATTCAGTATTGATGCAGCAGCACAATTGGCAGGCAAACCAAGTATGATGAACCCGGAAGGTGGTGTAGCCATGACTGGCCACAACCATGGGGGAAATACCAATTCAAATATGGAAAAAATGCCTGTTTCATCTAAGAAAACAACATTATCAGAGGATGCCAAAAAGTCTTTACAACCACTTTTTGACAACTACTTCAAATTGAAGGATGCGTTGGCAAGTGATGATTTTGAAGATGCTAAAGCATCGGGCGTGGCGATGAACAACTCCTTAGGAAAGATTGATATGAACCTTTTTAAAGGGGATGCACACTCTTTATGGATGCAACAGTCAACTGCGTTGAAAACAGTTTTACAGCACATCGAACATCTTGGTGACATCAAAGCCATTCGAGAAAAGTTCATCAGCATATCCAATTCAATGATAGCATTAGCAGAATCTTTTGATCCATTGCCTACACCTATTTATGTCCAGTACTGTCCGATGGCAGATTCCAATAAAGGGGCAGATTGGTTGAGCAAGGAAAAGGAGATTCTGAATCCCTATTTCGGTGAGGCCATGCTTTCATGCGGTGAAACAACAAAGACAATAAAATGAAAGAGTGTTGCAAAACCGGAGATCAGCCACCTCCCTCAAAATTAAAAAAATGGACTTCAAGAATAATTTGGGGTATCGTTCTCCTTACCATTCTAGTCTTGTCAGTAATTCAAATATTTAACTTCTAAATTTTAACACAATGAAAAAATCAAATTCAATCTTAAATCTCGCTTTAGTAGCAGGTCTCTCATTTTCGCTTCTTGCCTGCGGAAATAGTAAATCAACCGATCATAACGATGATAATACTGAACATGATCATAGTGGTATCGATCATGTAGCCGAGCATAAAATGCCCGATGGTTCAGTTATGGAAATGAGCGAAAACAAATCCATTTCTCAATTGATCGATCAATACCTCGCAATTAAAAATGCCTTGGTACAAGACGATTCAAAATCTGCTGCAAGTGCGGGTCAAAAACTTGCAGAAGAGGCTTCAAGTATAGACGTTAACACTTTTGAAGTGTCCAAGCAGCCCGAGATTAAGGAAATATTGGAAGTAGTAAAAGAACATGGCGAACACATTGCTAAAAGCGAAATAGTTCATCAACGTGAGCATTTTGAAGGAATGGCAAAAGATTTCATGGACATACTTGCAATCACAGGAACTGACAGAACACTATATCAGCAGTATTGCCCAATGTACAACAAAAATAAGGGAGGGTATTGGTTGAGTGACTCTCAAGAGATCAAAAATCCATTATTTGGCAGTAAAATGCTGACTTGTGGTTCGGTGAAAGAAACCATTTCAATGAAATGAAAAAATGGCTTAAATTATCTCTATGGATAGTTTTAATTGTGTTGGTGGGGATTCAATTTGTCCCCGTCCAACGCAATGAAATAGAACCAGTTACCAATGCTGATTTTATTGAGCATTACGAGTCCCCTATTGTCATTGGAAATATTATCCGAGCATCCTGTTATGATTGCCATAGCAACCAAACCAAATACCCATGGTACAGTAATGTTCAACCTATAGGCTTTCTTTTACAGAATCATATTTCAGAAGGAAATTCTGAATTAAACCTATCAGAATTTGGTCTTCTATCAAATCGAATGAAACGGACAAAACTAAAATCAATTCTAAGTCAAATTGATAACGATAAAATGCCAATGCCATCCTACCTATTTCTTCATTCAGAAGCCAAACTGGATTCGCTAAAAAAAACTCTTTTGGTTAGTTACTTTGATTCAATATTAGTTGATATTGATAGGTGAAAAAAAAACCTTTGTTTTTTATAATGGAAAAACCTGTATTCAAAATATCACAAATGGATTGCCCTTCTGAGGAACAAATGATTCGGATGAAATTGGATGGAATAAACGAAATCAAACAACTTGAATTTGAGATACCTCAAAGGAAACTAACCATATTTCACATTGGCAATACTACGGAAATTGAAAGGATATTAGCAGAACTAAAATTAGGTTCAAAACTAATATCAAACACACAATCACAGGTAGTAATTGATGTAGAATCAGACCCAAGCAACCAACGAAAAATCCTTTGGGCTGTTCTTATCATCAATTTTGTCTTTTTTGTTCTTGAAATGCTATTCGGCTTGATTTCTAAATCTATGGGGTTGGTGGCAGATTCTTTGGATATGCTAGCAGATTCGTTAGTGTATGCATTAAGCTTACTGGCAGTAGGTCAAACATTAATTCGTAAAAAGAAAGTAGCTAAACTAAGTGGGTACTTTCAAATGTCATTAGCTCTATTTGGTTTATTGGAAGTCATTAGACGTTTTGTAGGATCTGATGGCATACCGATTTTTCAAAACATGATTATCATATCCTTTTTAGCTCTTTTGGCAAATTCCGTTTCACTTTACCTGATTCAAAAGGCGAAGAGCAAAGAAGCACACATGCAAGCTTCTGCAATTTTTACTTCCAATGATATTATCATCAATTTAGGTGTAATTTTGGCTGGAGGCTTAGTCTACTATTTTGAAAGTAAAATACCTGACTTAGTTATTGGTTCTGTTGTTTTCATTATTGTATTTAGAGGAGCAACAAGGATTTTAAGATTAGCGAAATAACCCCACCCTCACCCATGTGCTTCCAGTAGGTTCATTGCATTCGTTCGTACCTCACTCTTTACATTCACCCACTTCCTGCACCACACAGCAAGAGCACTCCTTCATTCCTTTCCGTTGCACTCCAATCCATTCAGTCATACACTTGCTTTTCCCAACGCACACCCCAACGCAGGTAAAGCGGTGTTCGTCAATCGTTCCGTTTTGTTCCGCAAAAACATATCTGCAAGGGTAAAATGTACTCCCTTCGGTCGCCCTTGCATATACCGTTCACTTACCAGGTGGTTTGTGCTCCAGTAGGTGCTCACCACCTGCCGTTCACTTGTTTTGCTTCACACACTACTCTCAATCCTCACTTGCAGCTACTTCATCCCCCCAAACCCCAATAAGGTGTTCGCTGTACTCACAGAAGAATTAAATTGGGGGTCTGTCGCTGCATGTGTTTTTGCTCGCCTGCGGGTCGCTGCGGGCTAATCGGGCTGTCATGCTTTTTGCAGTTAGTCCAGTGCCTTCAGTCGCTTCATTTCATTCTCTCGTTCCTCTTTCCTTGCATTCAGCCACTTTCAGCACCCCACACAAGAGTAGCTCATTCACTTCACTCAACGACCCGACACAGTTCCATTCCGCAATCCGTCTGTTATGCCTTCAATTAGTATTTGGTGGATTTATTAAGATGTCAAATACTCCAACACCAATAACAGCCAGTAATTGCTTCATTCCACCCAACAAATCGTTTCGTTCCGTTCAATCGCTACCCTTGCCTTTCCCGACCCTAATGCAAAAAATCACGCCAGCCCTGCCGTAAACGGTAGCTGTCTGCCGCCCTCATTCTTCGGGCTTTTGCAGCCACCACCCTTGCTCCACTCGCAGGCGGCTCGCATAAATGGCTACGCCTTAGTTTACCTGCGTTCACACAGCAATTACATTTAAGCATGTCAATGACTCTTGTATTTAAGTATTTGCTTAAACATTAAACTAAATTTCTTTTCTTTGCGTTTATTTAAGTAATCACTTAAATACGATTCATTATGACCAAAACATGTATTAGAGTTTATGCTGATGAAAAACAGATCAAGCAGTGTAAGCAAGACATTGAAAAAGTAGGTGATGCAGTAAACCGAATAGCAAGGGCACTTAACCTTGCTGGCAATGAGGTACGACTAAAAATTCTGTTTCTATTGGACAAGGAATCCAAAATGTGTCCATGTGATCTAAGTGATATTCTGGGCATGACAGTTCCTGCCATTTCTCAGCATTTGAGAAAGCTAAAAGATGCGGGACTGGTTGAAACAAACAAAGTAGGACAAACAATATTCTACTCTATTTCCGAATCAAACGACCTCATACTGAATCCAATATTAGGGTTATTAACACCAGAAAAAGAATCAACAATATGACGAATAAGAAATCAAGCTCATTAGTAATGACAAGTGTACTGACCGCTATTAGTGCATCACTTTGTTGCATTACCACAGTGTTGGCACTACTTGCAGGATCAAGCGGAGTAGCCGCAACATTTTCTTGGTTAGAACCTTTTCGACCTTGGTTGATTGGAATAACTGTAGTCGTTTTAGCTTTTGCATGGTATCAGAAATTGAGACCAAGAACTGAGGAAGAAATTGCTTGTAATTGTGATGAGGACAAACCTTCTTTTTGGCATTCAAAGAAATTCCTTGGTATAGTGACGGTATTTGCAGCGATCATGCTTGCATTCCCTTATTACTCGGATGCCTTTTACCCTGAAACCAAACTATCAGTATCAGATAATGTCAATCTCGAATCAACCTACGAAATCAAAATTACTGGAATGACCTGCACGGGATGTGAAGAACATGTGAAACTTGAAATTGGAAAACTACCTGGCATTTCTGGTTTAGAGGTTTCTTATGAAAAAGCGAATGCAGTGGTAACTTTTGATGAATCTAAAACAGACATTGAGAAAGTAAAATCGGCTGTTGACAAAACAGGTTACAAAGTAGAATCAGTAAACAAATCAAAATGAGTGAAGTAGTTCTTAAATCAACAATTACTTGTCCTAAGTGTGGACATCAAAAAGAAGAAACCATGCCAACAGATGCATGTCAGTATTTCTATGAATGCGAAAACTGTAAAGAAGTACTTAAACCCATACAAGGTGATTGTTGCGTTTATTGCTCTTATGGTACAGTAGCTTGCCCACCAATCCAAGAAGGTGGTAAAAGTTCATGTTGTGGGTAAATCAGACAATCAAAATAAAGAGAGCAGCAAAGTTAGGTGGGTTCGCACATGCCCACCGCACAACCGGATTGCCAAGGTCAAGCCCTACGGGTTTTGATAAAAACCTCCACCCTACGGGTAGTATTTTTCCCAAAAACCTTGTCAACCGTGCCACACCCACCTTTTCAAGAGCTTTCTCTTTTCTTTTTTTCCCTTTTTTCTTTTCTCTTTTGAAAATGTCTGTGCGAAGCGCAGCGAGCATAATTCTAATGGCTTGCTATATGAAATCGTTTCGCTTGAAAACACACAGACTAGGAACCACCTACAACAAACCCCATTTCTTTATCCTGAATAAAGGATTGAACAGTGGAAAACCTCTTTGCACACCTTGCCCGAATTGCTTTGTATGTCTTTTGGAAAATGAGGCAGATAGAGAGTTTCTGTATTGGCTATGCTTCGGACTGTGGAGGTCTAAGTCATTCCATTTCTATTTGAAAGGCTCGGTGATTCCATTCATAACTATTGACGAGATCCGAAAGGTTATAAGAGAAAGTGAAGTCAAAGCAAGCACCAAAGAGAAGGCATTTGAAAAGTCGATTCAGGCACTAAAACTATTGGATGTCAACGAGCAAAAAATCAAGCTCACCTTAAAAATGATAGATACTGCCAGGCAGTCAATATTCCACAACCTAATGAAGGAAACAGGGGCAGGATAGCTTCTTGATCTGACAAAAGAACAGGGCAACAAAGGCAAAATAAAGCACACCAAAGCAACAGCACCTAAGAATGAATCTTCGCCTGTTTCTTGTAGTATTTTAGATGGTGAAGGGCAAATCCATGGTAAGTCCGTGTCAAGTCCAAGCAAATGTTTAACCCTTAAAAAATCGTAAAAAGATGGGAAAAATTAATCAAGGTATTCTCGGTGGTGTCTCAGGACAGGTTGGGAATGTAATCGGTGGAACTTGGAAGGGCATCGATTACCTAAGAATCAAACCTTCCAGTGTAGCGAACCCAAGAACTGAAGGTCAGGTTGACCAGCGTTCTAAGTTCTCAACTGTATTGAAGTTCTTGCAGCCAATGACAGACTTCCTTAGAGTTGGTTTTAAGCAGTATGCCAACAAGATGACGCAATTCAATGCGGCCATGTCATACAACCTGAACAATGCCATTACAGGAGCTTACCCCAACTTCATGGTAGACTATGCAAGTGCATTGGTCTCAAGAGGAAACCTGACTGGTGCTGCGAATGGTGCAGCTTCTTCTCCAAGTGCTGGAAACGTAGAAGCGACCTGGACAGACAATTCAGGAAGTGGTAGTGCCTTAGCAACGGACAAAGCTCTGATTGCTCTTTTGAATACCACAAGAGGTGAGGCAGTTTTCACAACTGCGGGACCAGCAAGATCAGTTGGTACAGCAACCATTCCAGTGCCTTCTGAATACTCAGGAGAAGACGTTGAAGTCTTCTTAGGGTTTGTATCAGAAGACGGAACTAAAGTTGCTAACAGCTCTTATTTAGGCTCTGTAACAGTTGCGTAAAGCGATTGGTGTTTTCGATAAAAACCGCTTCCTTTGTGAGGCGGTTTTTTTATGTCCGCTCCGCTCCATTTTTCCTTTCTTTATCCCTTATTTTGCTATTACTCAGCTATTTCTGTTGCTAATTCGTTTCTACTATCTTAGCAACATGCTGATATACAGTAAGTTAAATTAGTATCAAATATTTTGTATCGG
>JAPVXR010000023.1 GCA_027214385.1 Cryomorphaceae bacterium 1068
CCTGCTCCTCCACTCCAGGTTCCACCGGTAGCTATCGTTACAGACCCGTTTAGACTTACTTCTGCATTGTTTGCACAAACAGTCTGGTCTGATCCTGCACTTGCCGTTGGAGATGGAGTAAAGTTGATGACTACATTATCACTTACAGGAAGACAGTCATCGTTTCCTGTTGTTGTCAACGTCAGTGTTACCGTACCTGCAGTAATTTCTGCTGCACTTGGTGTGTAGACCGCGTTAAGTGTATTGGCATTTGGTGCGAACGTTCCCGTTCCTCCACTCCAGCTTCCACCTGTCGCTACTGTTACAGATCCATTCAAGGTGATATCCGAGTTATTCGAACATGCTACTTGATCGGCTCCTGCATCAGCAGTTGGTGACGGGCTGAATGTGTAAGTCACATTATCCGTTACCGCCAGACACGTTCCGTTTCCTGTTGACGTCAACGTCAGTGTTAAAGTTCCGTTTGCAATCTCACCCGCACTTGGCGTGTATACTGCATTCAAGTCATTGGCATCAGGAGTAAATGTTCCTGATCCGCCTGACCATGTTCCACCCGTAGCTCCTGTTACAGAACCACCCAAAGAAATATCGGCATTGTTTGAACACAATTCCTCTCCTGCTCCTGCATCCACTACTGGCGCAGGAGTGATGGTGATGACTACAACATCCGTTACCGGATTACATGTTCCGTTTCCTGTCGTAGTCAAAGTTAAGGTCACGCTACCCGCAGCGAGTTCTGCTGGAGATGGTGTGTACACTGCTCCAAGAGTTGTGTTATTTGGATTGAAAACACCGTTTCCACCAGTCCAAATTCCTCCCGTTGCTACGGTTACTTGTCCGTTTAAATTCACCACTGCATTGTTTGCACAAACGATTACGTCTGCACCTGCATTGGCCGTAGGAGCCGGAGTAAATGTGATTACTACATCATCGCTTTCAGCGAGACAGTTTCCGTTTCCGGTAGAAGTTAAGGTAAGCGTTACCGAGCCGTTGGTCAGTTCCGCAGCTGTTGGCTGATAAGAAGCTGTTGGTGTATTGGCATTCGGGGTAAACGTTCCATTTCCGCCAGACCATACTGCACCACCCGCATTGGCTACTGAGCCGTCAAGTGGTACTTGAGAATTATTGGCACAAAGCGTTTGATCAATACCAGCATCGACCTCAGGTGATGGGCCGAATGTATACGTAACTTGATCCGTTACTGCTAGACAATCTCCATTTCCTGTTGTCGTCAATGTTAAGGTCACAGAACCGTTGTTGATCTCAGAAAGACTTGGGTTATAAACCGCATTCAAGTCATTGGCGTCCGGAGTGAAAGTTCCGTTTCCGCCAGACCAAGTTCCACCTGTGGCAAGAGTTACTGTACCGTCCAAAGTGATTTCAGGATTGTTTGCACAAACCTCGAATCCAACACCTGCATCAGCAGTTGGAGCGGGAGTGATTGAAATGGTGATTTGATCGCTTACTGCGTTACAATCGCCATTACCCGTTGTAGTCAAAGTCAATGTTACAGACCCATTCGCGATCTCAACTGGTGAAGGTGTGTATGTCGCTCCAAGCGTTGTGTTGTTTGGAGAGAAAGATCCTCCTCCACCACTCCAGATTCCTCCGGTAGCGACAGACACAAGTCCGTTAAGATTTACGTCAGGATCATTGGCACAAACCGATTGATCGATACCTGCATTTGCAGTTGGAGATGGTGTGAATGTGATTACCACATCATCTGACTCAGGCAAGCAGTTTCCGTTTCCGGTACTCGTTAAAGTAAGGGTAAGCGTACCTGCTGCGATTTCGGCTGCAGTTGGCTCGTAGGTTGCATTTGGTGAAAGCGCATTTGGAGTAAACGTTCCTGCACCTCCACTCCACACAGAACCTCCGGCGTTAGCTACACTTCCTGTAAGAGAAACCTCTGCATTGTTCGAGCAAAGCGCTTGATCAACACCAGCGTCAACTATTGGCGCAGGGCCAAAGTTGTATGTTACATTGTCAGAAACTGAAGAACAGTTTCCATTTCCTGTAGTCGTTAATGTGAGCGTTAATGATCCGGAAGAAATTTCTCCTGCACTCGGCGTGTAAACTGCATTCAAGTCATTGGCATCAGGAGTAAAGGTTCCTGAACCACCACTCCAAGTTCCACCTGTTGCAATCGTCACACTTCCATTGAGTGAGATATCTGCATTGTTGGCACAAAGCGTACCTCCAACACCAGCATCAGCGGTAGGAGCGGGAGTAATGTCAATGGTGATTTGGTCAGTAACAGGTGTACAGTTTCCATTTCCTGTTGTGGTCAAGGTCAATGTTACCGTCCCTGCGGCAATCTCTCCTAGAGAAGGAGTATACGTTGCAAATAAAGAGTTCGCATTTGGAGTAAATGTTCCAAATCCACCGCTCCATGTTCCACCGGTAGCGATGGTAACAGATCCCGATAAGTTAACATCAGGGTTGTTTGCACAAACTGATTGATCAACTCCGGCAGCTGCTGTTGGAGATGGTGTGAATGTTAAAGTAATGTCATCCGCTTCAGGTGAACACGTTCCGTTTCCGGTAGTGGTAGCAGTAAGCGTTAGAGAACCGGCTGCAATTTCAGCTGCAGTTGGTGTATAAGTTGGGTTCAGAGCATTTGCGCTTGGCGCAAAAGTTCCTGCACCTCCAGACCATGCTACTCCACCAGCAACGGTAATAGTCGCAGAAAGTGAAGCCTCAGAATTGTTCGAGCAAAGGACTTGATCCGCACCTGCGTCAATTGTCGGAGCAGGAGTGAATGTAAACGTTACTTGATCTGACTCAGAAACACAGTCACCGTTTCCAGTTGTGGTTAATGTCAGAGTTACCGAACCTGAAGTTAACTCTCCAACACTCGGTGTATATGTTGCGTTTAGTGTGTTCGCATCAGGAGTGAACGTTCCGTTTCCGCCTGTCCATGCACCTCCGGTAGCAACCGTAACAGTTCCGGTTAATGGAATGTCTGCATTGTTAGCACAGAATGTAGCATCTGCTCCGGCATCGGCAGTAGGAGCCGGTGTGATGGTAATTTCAATTTCGTCAGTTACAGGAGTACAGTTTCCATTTCCTGTAGTCGTCAAGGTAAGTGTTACCGTACCCGCAGCGATTTCACCAAGGCTAGGTGTGTATGTCGTAAAGAGAGAAGTATTGTTCGGATTAAATGTTCCAAAACCACCACTCCACTGTCCACCTGTGGCAATAGAAACAGCTCCGCTTAGGTTTACTTCCGGATCGTTTCCACAAACTGTTTGATCTGCACCGGCACTAGTTGTTGGAGCTGGTGTGAATGTGATCACAACGTCATCACTCACAGCATTACAGTTGCCATTACCCGTTGTGGTAAGGGTAAGTGTCAATGTACCTGAAGCAATTTCTGCTGCCGTAGGTGTATAAGTTGCGTTTATTGAATTTGCATTTGGAGTAAACGTTCCCGCTCCTCCAGACCATGCTCCACCACCTGCAACAGTAACTGAACCGCTCAAGGCGATATCAGCATTGTTGGCACAAAGTGTTTGGTCGATTCCTGCATCAACTGTCGGTGCAAGACCGAAAGTGTAAGTCACCACATCCGAAACGGCAATACAATCTCCGTTTCCGGTTGAAGTCAACGTCAAGGTAACTGAACCGTTATTGATTTCACTTTGAGCAGGCGTATAAACCGCGCTCAAGTCATTGGCGTTCGGAGTGAAAGTTCCTGATCCACCTGACCATGTCCCACCTGAAGCAACCGTTACAGATCCATTCAACGTGATGTCCGGATTGTTGGCACAAAATTCTGTTCCAACACCTGCGTCGACAACGGGTGCCGGCGTGATCGTGATCGTTACTTGATCAGTCTCAGCGTTACAGTCACCATTTCCAGTAGTGGTCAATGTGAGTGTCGCACTTCCATTCGCAATTTCAGTAGCCGATGGAGTATAGGTCGCTCCTAAAGTTGTGTTGTTTGGAGTAAATACTCCCGTTCCACCACTCCAGATTCCTCCGGAAGCGATAGTCACTTGACCGTTGAGGTTTACCTCAGGATCGTTTGCACAAACTGTTTCATCCGAACCCGCATTCGCAGTTGGTGATGGGCCAAAAGTGATTTCAACATCGTCGGTAACTGCATTACAGTCGCCGTTAGCTGTAGTCGTTAATGTAAGGGTAAGCGTACCCGCAGCAATTTCTGCAGCGGTCGGTGTGTAAGTTGCGCTAAGCGTATTGGCATTTGGCGAAAAGCTTCCTGCTCCTCCACTCCAGGTTCCACCACCGGCGATCGTTACCGAACCTGCCAATGTTACATCTGCATTGTTCGAACATACTTCGATATCCGCACCAGCGTCTGCTGTTGGAGAAGGAGTCAATGTATAAGTCACCTGATCAGTCACGGCAATACAATCTCCGTTTCCGGTAGTCGTCAATGTTAAAGTAATTGAACCGTTGTTGATCTCAGTCTGACTTGGTGTATAAACTGCGTTCAATGTGTTTTGGTCAGGAGTAAATGTTCCTGACCCACCACTCCATGTTCCACCCGTGGCCACTGTAACCGAACCACCTAAAGTGATTGCCGAATTGTTGGCACAAAAAGTATCATCTGCACCGGCATTAGCCGTTGGTGCAGGTGTAATGATGATCGTGATTTGATCAGTCTCTGCATTACAATCACCATTTCCGGTGGTTGTCAATGTGAGTGTCGCACTTCCATTTGCAATCTCAGTAGCAGATGGAGTGTAAGTAGCACCTAAAGTCGTGTTGTTCGGAGTGAATACTCCGGTTCCACCACTCCAAGTTCCTCCTGACGCCACAGTTACTTGGCCATTTAGGTTTACTTCAGGATCGTTTGCACAAACTGTTTCATCAGCACCTGCATTGGCAGTTGGTGATGGGCCGAAAGTAATTTCAACATCGTCGGTAACTGCGATACAGTCACCATTTGCTGTAGTCGTTAATGTAAGGGTAAGGGTACCGGCTGTGATTTCTGCTGCAGTCGGAGTGTACGTAGCGTTCAGCGTGTTGGCATTTGGCGAAAAGCTTCCTGCTCCACCGCTCCACGTTCCACCACCGGCAATGGTCACAGAACCGGCCAATGTTACATCTGCATTGTTTGAACATACTTCGATGTCCGAACCTGCATCTGCAGTAGGTGCCGGTGTGAAAGTATAAGTCACCGCATCGCTCACCGCAATACAGTCGCCGTTTCCGGTAGTTGTTAATGTCAAAGTAACTGAACCATTGTTCAATTCCGATTGAGTCGGAGTGTAAACCGCATTCAACGTACTTCCGTCAGGAGTAAATGTTCCGTTACCTCCACTCCAGGTTCCACCCGTAGCTATGGTCACCGAACCGTTCAATGCAATGTCAGAGTTGTTGGCACAGAAAGTATCGTCTGCTCCGGCATTTGCCGTTGGTGCAGGTGTAATGGTAATAGTGATCTGATCAATCTCAGCATTACAGTCACCGTTTCCTGTAGTGGTCAAGGTGAGGGTTACTGTTCCATTGGCAATCTCGACCGCCGATGGCGTGTAGGTTGCGCCGAGTGTAGTATTGTTTGGAGTAAATACTCCTGTTCCACCACTCCAAGCTCCGCCTGTTGCAACGGTAACTTGTCCATTGAGATTTACTGCAGGATCGTTGGCACAAACCGTTTCGTCCGCTCCTGCATTAGCAGTTGGAGAAGGACCGAAAGTAATTTCAACATCATCAGTTACGGCATTACAATCTCCATTTCCTGTTGTAGTTAGTGTTAGCGTCAACGTTCCTGCTGCGATTTCTGCGGCTGTCGGTGTATAAGTTGCGCTAAGAGTGTTTGCATTTGGCGAAAAGCTTCCTGCTCCGCCACTCCAGGTTCCTCCTGTCGCGATCGTTACTGATCCGCTTAAGCTTACATCTGCATTATTGGAGCATACTTCGATGTCTGCACCTGCATCAGCAGTCGGAGCTGGGGTCAAAGTATAAGTAACGTTGTCTGTTACCGCAATACAGTTTCCATTTCCTGTTGTGGTCAATGTGAGAGTAACCAAACCATTGTTGATCTCAGTTTGACTCGGTGTGTAAACTGCGTTCAATGTGTTTTGATCAGGAGTAAATGTTCCCGATCCACCTGACCACGTTCCACCTGTAGCAACGGTTACACTACCATTTAGGGTAATGTCTGAGCTGTTGGCACAGAAGGTATCGTCCGCTCCGGCATTTGCTGTTGGAGCCGGTGTGATATCAATTGTGATCTGGTCGGTCACTACGTTACAATCACCGTTTCCGGTTGAGGTCAACGTAAGGGTAACCGTACCAGCTGCAATTTCTCCAAGAGAAGGAGTGTATTCGGTAAACAATGAGTTCGGGCTTGGGTCAAATGTTCCAAATCCGCCACTCCAAGTTCCACCGGTCGCTACTGTTACAGATCCTGTTAAGTTAACTGCTGCGTTATTTGCACAAGAAGTTAAGTCAACGCCTGCATTGACAGTTGGAGCTGGTGAGAAAGTAATTTCTACCTCATCGGTAACAGGGATACAATCTCCGTTTCCGGTTGTTGTCAATGTGAGTATCAGTGTTCCCGCTGCGATTTCAGCTGCAGTCGGTGTGTAGGTCGCGTTAAGCGCATTGGCATTTGGCGAATAACTTCCTGCTCCTCCGCTCCAAGCACCACCACCAGCGATTGTTACCGATCCGGCCAATGTTACGTCAGCATTGTTTGAACATACTTCGATGTCCGAACCTGCATCTGCAGTAGGTGCCGGTGTAAAAGTGTAAGTAACCGCATCGCTCACCGCAATACAGTCGCCGTTTCCGGTAGTCGTTAGTGTCAGTGTAACCGAACCGTTATTCAATTCTGACTGGGTTGGCGTGTAGACAGCATTCAACGTATTTCCGTCAGGGGTGAACGTTCCGTTTCCTCCGCTCCATGTTCCACCTGTGGCAACAGTCACTGCACCACCCAATGTGATGTCAGAATTATTGGCACAGAACGTTTCATCCGGACCTGCATCGGCAGTTGGAGCGGGAGTAATTGTGATGGTTATTTGATCGGTTGCAGGATTACAATCACCATTTCCTGTAGTGGTCAAAGTGAGTGTTACTGAACCTGCCGCGATCTCTCCGGCCGATGGAGTGTAAGTAGCGAAAAGTGTACCTGAATTTGGCGAAAAGCTACCAAATCCACCGCTCCAAGTACCACCGGTTGCGATGGTAACCGATCCCGTTAAGGATACTACGGGATCATTGGCACAAACCGTTTGATCTGCTCCTGCATTTGCAGTTGGAGAAGGAGTGAACGTAATGGTCACATCATCCGTTTCGGCAAGACATCCGCCGTTTCCGGTTGTAGTCAATGTAAGTGTCAAAGAACCGGAAGCCAATTCTGCTGCCGTAGGACTGTAAACTGCATTCAATGCATTGGCACTTGGTGTAAAGGTTCCTAAACCTCCGCTCCACTGGCCTCCGCCTGCAACGGTAACTGCACCGGCTAAAGATATGTCGGCATTGTTTGAACACAATACTTGATCAGCTCCTGCATCTGCCGTTGGTGAAGGACCAAATGTGAAGGTCACGTTATCCGAAACGGCAATACAATCGCCATTTCCTGTCGAAGTCAATGTTAAAGTGATTGAACCGCTGTTGATCTCGCTTTGACTAGGAGAGTAAACCGCATTCAATGTTGAAGCATCAGGTGTAAAGGTTCCTGAACCTCCGCTCCATGTCGCACCCGTTGCTACGGTCACAGAACCATTAAGAGCGATGTCTGCATTATTGGAACACACTTCAAATCCAGCACCTGCTTCTACAGTGGGAGCCGGAGTAATGGTGATTTCCATTTGATCACTTACTGCGATACAGCCACCATTTCCGGTAGTAGTCAGTGTAAGAGTAACCGTACCCGCAGCAATCTCAGCCGGAGACGGAGTGTAGACAGCACCTAGCCCTGTATTGTTAGGAGTAAAAGTTCCGCTACCTCCTGTCCAAACTCCGCCGGTAGCAACTGTAACACTTCCGTTTAGGTTAACGTCAGCATCATTTCCACAAACCGTTTGATCTGCACCGGCATTGGCCGTTGGAGATGGAGTGAAATTGATGGCAACGATATCCTGTTCTGCGCTACAGTTTCCATTAGAAGTAGAGGTGAGTGTAAGGTTCAAGCTACCCGAAGCAATCTCTGCAGCGGTAGGTGTGTAAAGTGCATTTAAGTCATCTGCATCAGGGGTAAAAGTACCCGCTCCGCCTGACCATGTTCCGCCTCCTGAAACAGTCACAGAACCCGCGAGGGTAACCTGAGCATTGTTTGAACAAGCAGTAATGGAAGCACCGGCATCCACAACGGGAGCAGGAGTAAAGGTGAAGACAACGTCATCACTTACAGGGTTGCAATCTCCATTACCTGTCGTAGTTAAGGTAAGAGTTAATGAACCTGAGGCAATTTCAGAAGCTGTAGGTTGGTAAGTTGCGTTTAAATCGTTTGCATTAGGAGTGTAGATTCCCAGACCACCTGTCCATGAACCACCTGTTGCAATCGTAACAGATCCATCAAGAGTGATATCTGCATTGTTTGCACAAAGAGATTGATCTACGCCTGCATCGGCAGTTGGACCATCAGTGAAATCAATTGTTACGTTATCCGTTACAGGTGAGCAATTACCATTTCCAGTCGTCGTTAGCGTAAGCGTAACCGAACCGGCAAAAAGCTCTCCTGCGGTAGGAGTGTAAATAGCATTTAATGTGTTTGCATCGGGAGTAAAAGTTCCGCCGCCACCTGACCATTGACCTCCTGAGGCAATCGTTACCGAACCGGCAAGAGTGATGTCAGCATTGTTTTCACAAACCGATTGATCTACACCTGCATTGGCAGTTGGAGATGGAGTAAATGTGAAAGTAACGTCATCCGTCTCAGGGTTACACGTACCGTTATCAAGAGAAGTAAGTGTGAGGGTTATTGACCCGGATGAGATTTCTGCAGCTGTTGGAGTGTATACCGCATTTAAGGCGGTAATATTTGGAGAGAAGCTTCCCAATCCTCCTGACCAGATACCAAAATTGGCTCCCACGAGAGAACCATTCAAAGTAATATCGGCATTGTTTGAGCATACATCAGCATCAGCTCCTGCGTTTACTATTGGAGCGTCGGTGAAAGTGAAGGTTACGTTATCAGAAACTTCGTTACAATCTCCATTGCCCGTCGTGGTAAGCGTTAAGGTTACCGAACCGGCTAGCAATTCGGGTAAGCTTGGAGTGTAGGTTGCGTTTAATGTGTTCTCGTCAGGGCTGTAAGTTCCCGTTCCACCAGTCCATGTTCCACCGGTGGCAACTGTAACTGCACCATTCAAAGAAATATCCGCATTGTTTCTACAAAGGGATTGGTCGCTACCTGCATCAGCTGTTGGAGCCGGAGTGAATGTCAACGTAACATCGTCTGTAACTGACAAACACCCTCCGTTGTCGGTGGTGTTGAGGGTAAGCGTAACAGATCCATTTAAGATTTCTGTTGGACTTGGCGTGTAAATAGGGCTTAATGACTGATCAGAGGGAGCGTACGTTCCCGTTCCTCCTGTCCATTCTCCACCTCCTGCAATCGTAACAGCACCAAGAAGTTGGGCCTCAGCGTTGTTCCCACAAAGCGTTTGATCGAGTCCTGCATCTGCAGTTGGCGCAGGTCCGAAAGTAATTTCCAAACTATCCTCTTCTGCAAAACAGGTTCCATTACCCGTAGTTGTTAACGTCAGCACTACGCTTCCCGCAGTTACCTCAGCAGCTGATGGCGTGTATTCCGCATCAAGTTGCCCATTGGTCGGAGCGAAAGATCCATCACCACCGCTCCAAATACCTCCTGTAGCTACATCGACAAATCCGCCGAGCTGAACGGTAGTGTTGTTTTCACAGGCTTCAATATCAGCACCTGCTACCACAACAGGGGCAGGGGTATAGGTAATGACTATTTCATCTTCAACAGGGAAACAGTTACTAACTGAAGTCAAAGTAAGGGTTACCGTACCAGCACTGAGGTCGGCTAAACTCGGTTCATAGATTGCGTTAAAATCTGACGAGTCAGAGAATGTTCCGGTTCCATTTGAAGTCCATTCTCCATTTATTGCTCCTCCGGAAACAGAACCAGAGAGTTGAGTTTCTCTATTGGCACAGACTGTTTGATCAGGACCTGCGTCAACCAAAATTTCAGAGGCAAACTCTGAAAAATATCCAAAACGACAACCTGAACTCGATCCACCGTTTACCAAACCGAGGGAGAAAACATCTTCTGAGTTGGTAATTAGGTTGGCTTGACCGACGGGGATTTCACCTGTCGAAAATTGGATTTGTGCTCCAACCCATTCGCCGGCTGTACCTGGAACGGGATCAAAATCAGCAGGGTCAATAATTGCCGGATCACCGTTCAATTCGAAAGCATCTTCACTTCCTGATCTGACGAGTAGGTTAATAAAGAAATTTTCGCCCGTAGAACGAACGAAACTTACTTGTTCAGAACCGGCACAATTCAAAGGAGGCAAAAGTGCCATACCTGATTCACAACCAAAACCGGATATGTGGATTAAGTAAAAAGGTTTTGTGGCTGTAATGTATGTGAGAGGATTCGTAATTGGGATTCGGTAAGTTTCTCCGTTGAAAAGAGTCGTCTCGGTCACACCGTCTATGGACAACACAGTATTATTTCCGGTGGCAACGGCATAAGCATATTCCCCTGAGCCGGCGTTTAGTTGTCCTTTATTCACGATGTATTCATCCCCTACGATATCAACAGGCACAATTTGATCTCCCACCAAATCACGACAACCCTGCCCTAGTGGACTGATCGAGTCATCTTTGATAGAAACAGCAACAGGCTTGTCTGAAAGTACGACAGACCCGGTAGGGTTGTTCACTGCCATCAGGTCAGTAACCGAACACGAATATGTCTGTCCTTCGTTCAGCGTAATGGTGAAACTCTGAAAAGCAGGACTCCCATCATCCAAATCAGATGTGGGGTAGATAAGAATTGTTGTGGCGTCTTCGGTGGCGACAATGTCGAACGAAGTGTATGGATCAGGATTGTAATTTCCGTTCGGCCAGTAATTCTGCATCGGAATTACAAATTCCGTCCCCAAACCGTTGGTCCCCTTCAATGCCCAGATATCCGGGTTGTTGGTTGGACTCACTTCGTAAATGGCAGTGATGTCCGCCGTTGACGAAATGTGAATCCCCGTATTGAGCACGGTGTGCGTCGGACGGGTCTCCAAAATATTTACGAAGGCGTTGAGGTTTATCGTCTGGGATTCATTTGCCAAAAGGTTGACCGTAATGGGAGCACCTCCATTCAAAGCGCCTGGATTGGCGGGCAGGTCTATCGTTACGGTAGCAGGATCGGCGCCCGAGGCTAGCCGAATGAGAATAGGTGTGCTTCCAGCGTGTCCCTGAGAGACTTCGGGAGGTGCAAACCAAAATTCAGTACTCGTTTGAGAGAAGGCACTTTGGTGCACAAATCCAATGAGGACGACAAAAATGAAAAATAGACGAAGTACTCGTCGGGTGTAGTTTAAGGGGGCAAAATACATTCCGTTTGAGAATTAGTTTAATCTCTAGTTTAAGTTCTCTGCTTGGGGGAACGCCCGTTGGCGCATAGCAGATTGCCATTCTATACGGGAATGAATGTTTACGGTTACAGCGTCAATGCTGCTTTTTCAAGAATAAATCGAAATTTAATTTTAAGACCTCTGTAATCTATTGTTTTACAAAGTTTAGTGCGTTCTTGTAAAATCTTCAGGAACAACTAAAATTATGTCTCCTCCTACCAATTCCTCAGGGTCTATGGTGTTCAAATTGTCTACTTGAATCACTTTTAAGGAACTCACTTTTAGTTTTGGATAGAGTTCTTTGAGGTACCAGTATATACCGCCATAAGCAGCCGAGTGGAAATCGCCATTGAAGTGGAGAAAGAGAGATTTCTTTTCTGTGTTTTCACCAATGTTATAGGCCATAGTGTAATCCTTCAGTGCTTGCGCGAAGACGAAATTCTCAGGCTTCATACCATGCCCACCTCCCATCATGTCATATACATCTTGGTAGCCCGGGGCTTCCATTGAAAAAGGCACGGGCAATGGTGGCATCAATTTAAGTGCATTCTCAGGAAATGTTTCGAGTGTATCAATCCCATTTCGGGCAACGAAAGAAGCATAACGACGTGGAATGTTTGTGGCAATAAAAGTGATTTGAGAATCGACAGCTAGCTGAAGAAGTGGTTGATAATCTGTCTCGAAGTTGGGCCACAGCTTGGCTTCTGCCTTGAACTTTTTCATCGGCGTAGTACCAGTGATGAGCTCATCTAGTAGCAACTGATCATCCGTCTCGAAAAACTCAGCTCCCATAATTAGATTTCCACTTTCATTTAGTCGCTGGGCAGCTTTTAACTGAAGCCAGTGCACCATGGCGTGGTCGTGGAACTCACCGAAGAGGACTACATCTGACTTGGCCATGGTTTCAACGGCTTTTTCAAATGATATAGGAGTTGAATCCTGATAGAATTGATAGGCTTTTAGCTCTTCTTGAGCTGACAACTGAATTGAAAAGAATACAGTGAGAACAAGTAGTATGTGCTTTTGCATGATCATGAGGTATATTGCGAGTTTACAATTTAATAAAGTGGGATGAGGTACGCCGTGCTTCAACTTTTTAAATTTGGCGTATGCAAAAGATTTTGGTCATAGGAAAAACAGGGCAACTCGCTCGAGCAATCGCTGCAAACAAGGGCTCTTGGGAATACGAGTTCCTCGGTCGTGACGAGGCTGACCTATCCGATTCGGATCAATTAACGGAGGCGATTCGCAGCCGCAATTTCGATGTCCTTATCAATACTGCTGCTTACACTGCCGTGGATAAAGCGGAGGAAGAACGAGTATTAGCGACTAAAATAAATGGCGAAGCCCCTGGAATTCTGGCCAAAATCTGCGCGGAAAAAGGCGCGGTAATGATCCACATTTCTACTGACTATGTATTCGGATTGAACTGGAATCGGCCATTGCAAGAAGATGACCCCACCGACCCTATCAATGCCTATGGTGAATCGAAATGGGAAGGCGAAGAAGCCATTCGCAAAGAACTGAACGAACACATTATTATTCGAACATCTTGGCTGTATGGCCTTTCGGGGCATAACTTCCCAAAGACGATGCTTCGATTGGCTGAAAGCCGAAAAGAACTAAAAGTCGTATTCGATCAAGTCGGAAATCCCACTTTTGCTGATGATTTGGCTGTAGCGTTAAACCACATTTGCAAAAACGATCTACAGAAAGCCTACGGCACCTACCATTTCAGCAATGAGGGTGTTTGCTCTTGGTATGACTTTGCACGAGAAACACTGAAGAAAAATCATAGTGATGTAGCTCTTGAACCTGTAACTTCAGACCAGTTTCCGACAGCAGCAAAAAGGCCGCATTACAGCGTGCTGAACAAGAAAAAAATAAAAGATACTTTTGGCTTGGAAATCAGACATTGGCAGGACGCTTTAGCCGATTTCTTAGAGAAACTCGATTCATGAAAAAGTACTTAGTTACAGGTGGTGCGGGCTTTATCGGCTCTAATTTCATCGAGCACTTACTCGCTTCAGATTCTTCAATAGAAGTAATCAACCTCGATTTAATGACCTATGCCGGACGAGAAGAAAATATGGCTTCTTTTTCTGAGAATGAGCGTTACCAACTGGTAAAGGGAGATATTTGTGATAGAGGTTTGGTAGAACAACTTTTCAATGAACACGATTTTTCAGGAGTCTTTCACTTTGCCGCCGAGAGCCATGTAGACAATAGCATCAGCGGGCCAGAAGCATTTATCAAGACCAATGTAAACGGAACATTCACTTTGCTCGACGTAGCTAGAAATCACTGGATGGAAGCCCCTGGTAAGGTAAAGCCAGGTAAAGAATCAGCACGATTTCTTCACGTCAGTACCGACGAAGTTTACGGAAGTCTGGGAAAGGAAGGCCTCTTTACCGAGGAGACACCCTACGCCCCAAACAGTCCGTATAGTGCAAGCAAGGCCAGCAGCGATTTTATAGTAAGAAGCTACTTCCATACATATGGGATGAATGTGGTGACGACGAACTGCTCGAACAACTACGGCCCGAATCAGCACGACGAAAAACTGATTCCGACCATTATCAGAAACGCTGTGAAGGGAAATCCGATTCCGATTTACGGCGATGGGCAGAACGTGCGTGACTGGCTCTATGTAGCAGACCACTGCACGGGGATAGCACTTACCTTTGAAAAAGGGAGATCGGGCGAAACCTATAACATCGGCGGACGCAACGAACGAAACAACTTATACATCGCTCAAACTATTTGTGAAATTCTAGATCGAATTGAGCCTAGCAAGAAGTCCTACACAGAGCAAATAACCTTTGTGACAGACAGGCCTGGTCACGATTTGCGCTACGCTATCGATGCCTCAAAAATTGAGGGAGAACTCGGATGGAAAGCCCAAGAAAATTTCGAATCAGGAATTGAAAAAACCATTAAGCACTATCTCGAAAAATACCTATAACCATGGATTCAAAGATTTTAGATAAAGCCAAATCTTGGCTAGGCCCTGAGTACGACGAAGACACACGCAACGAAGTTCAAACCTTAATCGACTCAAACCCAAAAGAGCTGGAAGATGCCTTCTACAAAGATTTGGAGTTTGGAACCGGTGGATTGAGAGGTGTAATGGGATCGGGCACAAACAGAATGAATGTGTACACGGTTTCCATGGCTACTCAAGGTCTTGCAAATTATATAAATTCAGCGGCGAGCGGTGAGAAAAGCGTTGCCATAGCGCATGATTCGCGAAACAATAGCGACGTTTTTGCCAGAAAGGCTGCTGAGGTCTTGGCTGCGAATGGCATCAAGGTATACCTCTATCCTGAGTTGAGACCCACGCCGCAATTATCCTATACCGTGCGACACTATGGTTGTTCTGCAGGTATTGTGGTTACAGCTTCTCACAACCCTAAAGAGTACAACGGATACAAGGTGTATTGGGATGATGGGGGTCAAATTGTACCTCCTCACGATAAGGCGATCATTGAAGAAGTTAGAAAAATCAGTAGTCCGAAAGACGTGAAATTCGGAGCCAGAGATGAGATGATCGAAATCATCGGGACAGATTTGGACAACCTATATAGAGAAACACTACTCAAAGAATCCATCTATTCAGAAAGCATTGCCGGACAGGCAGAGATGCCTATAGTTTATACCAACCTTCACGGAACGGGAATCACCCAAGTTCCAGCTTTACTCACCGATATGGGTTTTCGCAATATCCATTTGGTAAAGGAACAGGAGAAACCGGATGGAAACTTCCCTACGGTTCATTCGCCGAATCCTGAAGAAAAAGCCGCACTCGACCTTTCTCTGCAATTGGGAAAAAAAGTAGATGCTGAAATCTTAATGGGAACGGATCCCGATGCTGATCGCGTTGGAATAGCGGTAAAAGATCTGAATGGAGAACTGGTTCTTCTTAACGGAAATGAAACGGCTTGTATTCTCACTCATTACATTCTTTCGGGGCTTAAAGCCAAAGGGCGTTTTCCAAGTAATGGATTCATTTGTAGCACCATTGTTACTACAGAGTTAATGAATCGGATCGCCGCCAAATTCAATGTCCCTTGCTATGTTACTTTGACCGGATTTAAATGGATTGCTGGAAAAATCAGAGAGAAAGAAGGCTCGGAAAAATTCATTTGCGGAGGTGAAGAGAGTTACGGTTTTATGATCGGTGATGCCGTGCGCGACAAGGATGCCGTCGTAACGGGAGCGATGCTTTGCGAAGTAGCGGCTTGGGCCAAAGAGAAGGGAAGTTCATTTTATGAAGAGCTTATCGCGATGTATGCCGAATACGGATTTTTCCGAGAGGCATTGGTGGCACTAGTGAAAAAAGGAAAAGATGGTGCCGAGCAGATTGCAGCCATGATGGAGCGATTTAGAACTGACACTCCAAGCGAAATTGCCGGGTCAAAAGTGATCGAAATGCGCGATTACAAGACTGGTGAAATCAAAAACTTGGTGTCAGGAGAAACAACGAGCACGGGAATACCTGCTTCGAATGTGATCCAATTCTACCTTGAGGATGGCAGTAAGGTAACGGCCCGGCCATCGGGAACTGAGCCAAAGATCAAATTTTACTTCAGCCTGAATACTGAGATTGAAGGGAAGTCTGATTTTGAAGAGGCGAAAAGCAGAATGGATGCAAGAATTGAAGAGCTAAAGGAGGCGTTTGTAAACGCCTAATCACCTTTTTTTGAGAGTTCTATTTTTAACGCAAAGACCGCGGAGGTAGCGCAGATGGCGCAAAGAGTCTCATTTTCAATTGGACACCTACCGTTTCTAACAAGCCTCTTTGGTCATTTAATTACTGAGTGGACAGAAAGGAAATACCTAATTCCTCTGCGGGCTCCGCGCGTCCTTTGTGGCCTCAGCGGTTAAAGACACACTCTTTTATTTAAATGGTCTATTCGTGAAAGCCTGCTGCATTTATTCTAAAGCCGGATTTCTTAACAGTGATTCGTCCTTCGCAAATCAAAAACCGTTTTTACGGGATTAAAGGTCTCGATTGGCACCTCGACAAAGATGGTGTTCCAGTCGTGCATAGCGCCATTCCATAAACCGGGAAGCTCCAATGCCTTGATGTCTCGACCTTGAAAAGTCTTGTCCACTACCATTCCTGTATTGTCGTTTCGGTAGTCCATCAAATTGAAGTATTCCCCTTTGTGGTTCTTCAATGAAAGAACCAGATCTACGGGATTGAAGTGGCTGGCTTTCGAAAGAATAGCTTGTTGATCGCTATTATCAGGATCGATCTGAGCTGTTTCTACAATTTGAAGCGAAGGCAAGTCACCATTCTCATCTACAAGAAAAGGGCCACCACCTGGCTCCCCTTCATTCTTTACCATACCGCATACGCGCAATGGACGATTGAGAAGTTTGTACAATTCTTCGTTTGACTGACTTTCATAATCTCCGACAAACCACTGATTCAAAAAGCGCAGAACTTTCTCCCTAGAGAAATTGCCTTTCTCGTAGTCTTGGCAAAATCGGAAGAGGTTTTCCTGAACTTCCAAAAGCACACCCCCCAGGAGCTCTTTGTTTTCAACGGTGATATCTTTTAATCTATCGGGCACCACATTGTCGATGTTCTTCACAAAGACCAAGTCTCCAACCAGATCATTCAAATTCTCCAAAAGAGCGCCGTGTCCGGCAGGGCGAAAAAGCAAAGAGCCATCTTCTACCCTCGCCCATTCATGATCGTCGGCGTAAAGCGCGGGAGTATCAGTCGAAGGCTTTTGCAAACTGGTGTCGATCAAATATTCGACCTTGTGCATTTTGCCGATGCACCCTTCCAAACTTTGCAGATGCTCCTTCACATCTTCCGCAGTCTCTTCTGGAATGGTGAAGTGAATTCTCACCTTACCACCTTTCTGAGCGTACATCGCTCCCTCGTGAAAATGCTCCTCGAATGCGGTTCGCTTATGGCCGTCATCGTATTTGTGAAACTTGATCATTCCCTTCGGGTAGCTGCCGTAGTTCATCCCTTCTTCAGAAAGTAGGAAGTCAACCGCTTTGCGCTTTCCCTCCTGGGTGGCGAGGTCTTCTGTGGTCATCTCGGCTTCTGCCAAAAGCTGATCATAGAAAGGATAATCGCCCAATTCAAGCAAGAACTTCGCTACGTTCTCAGAAATTTTTCCGCTTTCGGCGAAAGCGTAAAGCTCCTTGAACATTCGACTAGCTGCGCCACTTGCGGGAACGAATTTCACTACTTCAATTCCATCCCGATTTTTATAAACCGCTCGAAACGTCTCCTTCTCTTCTGCAGAAATCAACTTGATTCCACTACCAGGTTCAGCGTTTCCATGAAGCTTCATGAAAGGGAAACCGTTTAAAATAGTAGTGCGGTATGCCTCAAGACTTTTCTCGTTTAATCCTCTTTCTCGCAGAGAATCCAAGTCACTTTCCAATAGTTGTTCGCTCATCTTTGTTGCTTGATGCTCAAAGTTAGCGAATCTATATAGTCTTGCCTCAATGGGGAAGGAACTCCCCGCGCGAAATCCTATCTTCGTGCCTCGATGAACAAAATTCTTCTCACCGGAGGTGCTGGGTTTATTGGATCGCACATTGCCGTGGCGCTTCGAGAGGCCGGGTACATTCCTATTATTTTGGACAATTTGTCCAATTCTGAACGCTCAGTTTCGGAAGGTATCTCAAGCATTACGGGAGTTGAAGAAAAGATTCATGAAATCGATTGCCGAGATTCTGAGGCAATTCTAGATCTGATTGAAACAGAAGGTGGAATCTCGGGAATCATCCATTTAGCTGCCTTTAAAGCAGTGGGAGAGTCAGTCGAAAATCCAATTAAATATTACGACAATAATGTGGGTTCGATGACGTCGATCCTTCAAGTTGCTGAAAAACTCGATATCCAAAGTTTTGTATTCTCTTCTTCTTGCACGGTATATGGTTCTCCTAAATCCATCGAGGTAACCGAAGAAACGGCAATAGGCGAGGCTTTCAGCACTTATGGCTACACCAAGCAGATTGGTGAACGAATGATCGAGGATTTGTCTAAAACAGGTCTTGGGACGAAGTTTGTTTCCCTACGGTATTTCAATCCTATTGGGGCTCATCCCTCTTCCCAAATAGGTGAACTACCCTTGGGAAAACCTAATAACCTTATTCCCTTTATTTGCCAAACAGCTGCTGGTTTGAGAGATGAGTTAACCGTTTTCGGAAACGATTACCATACCATCGACGGCACTTGCGTAAGAGATTACATTCACGTTTCGGATTTGGCGGAAGCCCACGTGCGCGCTTTGAAATACATCGGAAAAGCTGAATCTCCTCAACATGACGTGTTTAATATCGGAACAGGAAACGGCAACAGCGTAAAGGAAATCATCGATACCTTTAAGAACGAAAACGGAATTGACTTCAAGGTGAAGTATGGTCCCAGAAGAGCCGGAGACGTTGAGGCAATCTTTGCCAATACGGAAAAAGCAAGCGAAATTCTCAAATGGAAACCCCAATACACCTTAGCAGATGCACTCGTACACGCATGGAATTGGCAAGAAACATTAAAATAGTCCGCCTTATTATCACCTTGTCAGTGGTACTTTTTTGCCTTTCAGCGAAAGCGCAAACCGACAGCACTTTAATTGTGCCGGTCAAAGATCGCTATGACGATAAGCTCATTATAGAACTTACGAATGATATGTGGCTCGACTTGCCTGATGGGGTGGAGCTCCGTCCGGTTTCCATTGGCTTTAAAGGATACTTCTACACGGATTACACCTTTGGACGAAAGTCCAATGTCAGTTTTGCCTGGGGTTTGGGCATCAGTGCTGACAATGTGCACAGCAATGCTGAATTGGTGCAAGAGGAATTTGAGGATGGGACGACGGGAGATCAAATCCTGACTCCTTTTGGCGAGGATTACGAGTACGAAACAAACAAGCATACGACCACTTATCTGGAACTTCCTTTGGAATTGCGATTTATAGCAAAAGGGAGAAACGCATTTCGTTTTGCCGTGGGGTTTCGGGTTGGGTACTTACTATCCGATAAGCAGAAAATTATCGACACTCGCGGGAAACGAAAGATCTACGATTTCGAACACGTTACCACTTTCAGATACGGTGTAAATGCTAGAATAGGAATTGGCAAAGTTGCGTTGACCGGATTCTACTCCCTTACACCTCTGATTGAGGAAGGGAAAGGCACGCAAGTAATTCCTATTTCTGCGGGTATCGCGATTATTCCTTTTAAATAACCCATTCTAATGTGACGGCCGCGAAGGTGGTGGCAAAACCTACGACCGCTCCCGCGTATACTTGTGCAGGTGTGTGGGCCCTGAGGATAAGCCGTGATGATAGGGTTAGGCCAGTGAGCACAATGAGAATCGAAATCAACCAAAAATTGCTGAAATCATGGATCTGAAACAAGCCAATGGTACTTCCGACTACACCAGCTGCACCTGCAGCATGTACTGAGATTTTCCATTTTAGATTGATGAGAATCAGAATGAATAATACTACGCTACAGCCCAAGTATATGGAGTAGAGAGGTGTTGGCAGGCTTCCTTTGCGAAGCAGGTAGTACCCCAAGCAAAAAAAGAAGAGAGTCGACACAAAGGGAGCTAAGCGTTCTTTGCGAATGGGCATACTAAGAGAACTTACTACTCCGTACCACTTCAACAAAAGAATATTCAAGCCCGGGAAGGCTATGGTGCTCATGGCTATTATTAGAAAAATGATGTTTTCCTGATCGCTAACAAGTATTCCTGATAAGTACCAATCGAATTTGAATGCAATAAACACGGACAGCAAAGGCATCATCAAGGGATGCATAATGGCTGAAGTAATTACCGCAATCTTTCGCATTCTAAAGCTGCTTTCTCAATCGAGCTACGGGAATGTTGAGTTGCTCACGGTATTTTGCGACTGTGCGTCTGGCAATGTTGTATCCTTTTTCCCTTAACAGAATGGCCAATTTCTCGTCGGTGAGAGGTTTCTTTTTGTCTTCAGCTCCAATGCTGTCGAGCAAAATTTTCTTCACCTCTCTGGTTGACACCTCCTCGCCACTGTCTGTAGAAAGTGACTCACTGAAAAAGGACTTGAGTAAAAAGGTACCATAAGGGGTTTGAACATACTTACTGTTGGCCACCCGCGAAATCGTGGAGATATCCATGTGGACTATTTCAGCGATATCTTTCAAAATCATTGGCTTCAGCTTCGTCTCATCACCGGTCAAGAAATACTCTCTTTGGTAATTCATGATGGCATCCATCGTATGCAAAAGCGTTTGCTGTCTTTGCTTAATGGCATCGATAAACCACTTCGCTGAATCAATTTTTTGCTTCACAAAAAGCAGCGCTTCTTTTTGCTTTTTGTCTTTTTGCTTAGAAGCGGCATAGCCTTTCATCATCTCCCGATATGAGTTGCTGACTTTCAATTCAGGAGCATTTCGCCCATTCAATGAAAGTCTCAGCTCTTCCTCTTCTACCACTATGGCAAAATCGGGTACTATCTGTTGAGTGGACTTTCCACTATCTCGGGAGCTATTGCCTGGTTTTGGATTGAGCTTAACGATTTCCGAAACGGCAATTTTCAAGTCGTCGTTTGAAATCTCCAGCTTTTTAAGAATTCGGTCGTAGTGCTTTTTGGTAAAGGCATCAAAGTGTTTTTCTATGACTTCTCTAGCAATACGAACTGAGGGATACGTTTGGTCTTGTCTTTTCAACTGTATCAAAAGACACTCTTGCAATGACCTTGCTCCTACTCCTGCAGGGTCAAGCTCTTGAATCATCATTAGGATACTCTCAAGCTCATCCGCGGTGGTCATGATGTTTTGAGAGAATGCTAAATCATCGACAATGTTTTCGAGGTCTCGGCGCAGGTAACCGTCATCATCCAAATTCCCGATTAAGGTCTTGGCTAGTAATTCCTCTTGATCAGTTATATTTCTTAGCGAAAGCTGGTTTTCAATATTTTCTCTGAAAGACTTTCCTGAAGCGTATGGAGTTGACTTCTCATCGTCATCTGCACCCTTATTGCTAATGCTGGTTTTGTAGGCAGGAATGTCATCATCCTGCATGTAGTCACTAAAATCGAAATCATCGGATTCATCCTTCGTCTCCTCTTCCCACTCCGTATCTTCTTTGATATCCTCATCCTCCTCATCAGCACCTTCTTCGAGGGCCGGATTGGTTTCCATCTCTTCTTTGATTCGCTGCTCCAGCTCAATGGTCGGTACCTGAAGCAACTTCATCAGCTGTATTTGCTGAGGAGATAGCTTTTGTAGCAGTTTCTGTTGTAAGCTTTGCTTAAGCATAAGTTTCTTCGGTCAATTCCTTGAGTAAGTTAAAAAGAATACAATCAAGATTCAGTGAATAATCGGAATTAGCCGCCATTTGTTTTCCAAATTCCGTGACTTTTCATCCGGCAGTAAAAAGAAAATACCACTTATCGAGGCAAAAACTGCCGAAATGTACCACACTTCTTCATCTACTAATGGAGAACGACCCGTATTGAAAGCATTGTTTGCTGCACTCAAAACAATCATAGGAGGAATAGCCCAAAAAGCATTCAGCCCCACGGCTTTGAGTCCACCCCCTTTCGGGATGAGTACCTGATCAATTTCTACGTATGGCACTGTCAAAGCCTGATCAGTGGTAAAGGATGAGTCAGATATGACAGCTATAATGGAGTTGTAGGTAGTCTTGTCATCTTTGAATTTCCAGTAAATCTCGTCACCGGGGTAATAACGCACCCTCGATTTCTGCTTTCCCGGTTTCTCCAATAGAATAAAAGGATCCATCTGAGCAAAAGATGTCAGCTGCGAAAGAACCAATCCAAATACAAGGAGAAACCTAATTTTCATTTTCAATAACTAATACAAACATTTTTGGGCTCTGTAAAGAATTGCATGGCTTCAAAACCACCCTCTCTTCCCATTCCCGAATTCTTTACTCCTCCAAAAGGAGTTCTCAAATCGCGCTGCAGCCAGCAATTTACCCAAACAATTCCAGCCTCCAACTCTTCGGCTACTCGATGCGCGCGAGAAAGGTTTTCTGTCCATACGGTAGAAGCTAGTCCATAGTTCGTGGCATTTGCTTTTTGCAAAGCTTCTTCATCTGTCCTGAAAGTATCCAACGTCACCACAGGGCCAAATATTTCTTCTTGATTGGTGCGGCACATTTGATCCAAGCCTTCAATAACAGTGGGCTGAATATAATACCCGTCGGCTAAATCACCGGTAAGTTCTAGTCTTTTGCCACCACAAAGTACACGACCTCCTTCTTCTTTCGCTAAAGATATATAGCTCAATATTTTCTTCATATGTGGCTCGCTGACAACAGCACCCAATTTGGTTTCTTCAGAAGAGGGGTCACCCACTTTCATCTTGCTGACCTTAGCAACAAATGCTTCCTTGAACTTCTCGTAAATCGACTCTTCCACAAGTATCCTGGAGCCGCAAAGACATATTTGCCCTTGATTGGCAAAAGAGCTTCGAACTGTAGTAGAGAGCATTTTGTCGAAATCACAATCCGCAAAAATCACATTCGGATTCTTGCCTCCGAGCTCTAAGCTGAGTTTTTTAAATCGGGTTCCGGCTACCTCGATTATTCGCTTACCCGTTTCCGTACCTCCGGTAAAAGAGATAGCTTTCACAAGGTCATGACGGGTCAAAGCATCACCCGTTCGTGCTCCTGTTCCGTGAATAATATTGAGTACCCCTTTGGGGAAATTAGCTTCTTTGGCCACTTGAGCCAGCAGATAGGCGGTCATCGGGGTGATTTCTGAAGGTTTGGCCACAATAGTATTTCCCGAGGCTAAAGCCGGCGCAATTTTCCAAGTGAAGAGGTAAAGGGGTAAATTCCAAGGAGAGATACAAGCAACAACTCCCAGTGGGCGTCGCAATGTGTAGTTGATACCTAGCCCTTCAGTAAAGTTGCTTTCAGAAGAAAAGTGGATGGCTGCAGATGCGTAGAACTCAAAGTTTTGGATGGCTCTTGGTATGTCTACGGCACGAGCCAAGGAAACAGGCTTTCCATTGTCCTTGCTTTCGGCTTTGATAAATTCATCCATTCGGTTCTCTATGCCCTTTGCCAAATCCATGAGATGGGCAAATCTTTCCGGGCCTTTGAGAGATGACCATGCCGGAAAGGCTCTTTCTGCCGCTTCGACTGCTGCTGCTACATCTTGCTGATCGCTATCAGGAATCTCTCCATACTGTACTCCACGAGATGGATCAATGTTGGCGATGTATTCGCCCGAAGCAGGAGAAACAAAATCGCCGCCAATAAAATTTTCAATACGCTCCATGCGGTGAATTTCGAAAATCTAAGGTTAGGAGTGAAATAATTATTGAAAACAAAAAAAGAGAGCCCTCGTTTGAGCCCTCTCTGTTGCGAAAAACATGTAAACTGTAAAACCTGATGCAAATCTATGGCAAGTGAGCGCAAGGAAACGTTAACAAGACATTACCTTTTGTTAATTAAGGTTAAGGATCGTGCACTTGCGCCTTGGATGAGAGTAAATTTGTAAGGCTTGAAGAAATCATACATTCCCATACTTATTGTGCTAATCAGCTTTTCGTTGATTGGGCTAGTTGCAATTCAAATCTATTGGATCCAGAACTCGGTTGCTTTAAGAGATACGCAGTTTAGGAGAAATGTCAAAATAGCTTTGGCGGAGGTCAATAACGTGCTGGAGCGCGAAGAGGCACATGAGCGAATGCGCAGATCAGACATCGGAAGGAAAATAAGGGCACAGATCGACAGTATATCTGATGAAAAGACAGTGGCCCATTTATGGACTTCAGACCAGACTTCCATTGACAGCAGTAGCTTCCTAAGTCAAGACGGATCAAACAGCTTGCGCGTCTTTAGAGAGAAAAAAGAATTGGCCCTCCCTGATCCTATGGTCATGGGTCAAGAAAGGCTACCTGAAAAAAAGACGGCTAAAGTGCCTAACTATTTTCCTGAAAGAGAGCAAAAAATCATTACCGAGCTCCTAACAGGGTTGGTCAATATTGACCGTGAATCGGATATTCTAAACCGCTATGGAAGTTCCCAACTAGACTCGCTTTTAAACCTACACTTAAGTGATATCGGAGGAATTGATGCAGATTACGAATTCGGTGTTTTTGACCTTTTCGACAATCCTTTGATACTTTCAGAAGGATTAGAAGACACTGCGCCCTTGTACAATAATGGCTACAAGGTGCGTTTATTTCCTGATGACTTTACTCAGCCCACACGATACTTAAGAATATGGTTTCCCAATCAAGAGACATATTTGGTTCGAACATTGTGGCCGCTACTTACGTCATCTGCGATTTTTCTGATTGCCATCATTTTGGCCTTTGCTTACAGCATCAGAACGATCTTTAGGCAGAAGAAAATCTCAGAAATAAAGAATGACTTCATTAACAATATGACCCACGAGCTCAAGACACCTATTTCTACCATCTCCTTAGCCTGCGAGGCATTGGCTGATCCTGTCATGAGTCGCTCTACGGATCGCCATAAGCAATATGTAGGTATGATACGAGATGAAAACAAGCGTCTGGGAGTATTGGTGGAAAATGTGCTTCGGAGTGCGGTCTTGGACAGAAGAGAAATGGAGCTTTCCTATGAGGATGTCGATCTGAACGAAGTCATCGAAACTGCCATTCGAAATATCGAACTTCAAATACGACAAAAGGGTGGTTCAATAGAAATGAAAAAGAGCACGAAATCAGCCATTATTAAAGGTGATAGAATTCACCTTACAAACGTGGTCTACAACTTGCTTGACAATGCAATAAAATACAGCAGCGATCATCCTAATATTAAAGTGGCTACTATAAGCAACGAATTCTCAATAACGCTGAGCGTTTCTGATAATGGTATCGGAATAAAGAAAGATCAACAAACAAGGATTTTCGATAAGCTCTATCGCGTGCCGACGGGCGATGTTCACAACATCAAAGGATTTGGCCTTGGACTAAGTTATGTAAAAGCCATTATTGAAAAGCATCACGGAGTAGTGACTGTAAAAAGTGAATTTGGAAAAGGAAGTACATTTATTATTCAATTACCATACGAGCATGACATCTAAGACCCGCATTTTATTAGCAGAAGACGACCCAAACCTAGGAACACTTCTTAAGGAGTACCTCGAAGCAAAAGAATTCGAAACTGTGCTCTGCACCGACGGCGATAAAGCATTTAAGGTTTTCAATCAGCAGCAATTCGACTTTGTAATATTAGATGTGATGATGCCCATCAAAGATGGTTTCACCGTAGCCAAGGAAATAAGGACGACCAATAAGAAAATCCCCATCATTTTCCTTACAGCAAAATCCATGAAAGAAGATACGCTCAAAGGTTTTGACATTGGTGCTGATGATTATATCACCAAACCATTTTCAATGGAGGAATTGCTTGTGAGAGTAAACGCCATCCTCAGGAGAACGGAAAAAGGTCGAAATGAAGATCAAGACAAAAAGGTCTTTGAGCTTGGAATTTTCCATTTTGATTATGAACGACAGCTTCTTAAACATGACAATGATGAGCAAAAGCTTACCACGAAAGAGAATGAATTGCTCTATCTACTGTGCCTAAATAAAAATGGTGTTTTAGAACGAAATTATGCTTTGAATGCGATTTGGGGAGACGACAACTATTTCAACGGGAGAAGCATGGATGTATACATTGCCAAGCTGCGCAAACATCTAAAGCCCGATTCAAGCATCGAAATCATTAACATTCACGGGAAAGGCTTTAAGCTTCTAGTGTCTTGATCAAAGACAAGAAGTTCGGCCTCCGTCTACTGGTAAGTTAACACCATTAATATAAGATGCAGCCGGAGATGCCAAAAAGCAAATGGCATTTGCCACTTCTTCAGGTTGCCCTACTCGTTTCATTGGAGTCGCATTACCCATGTCGGTAATGACTTCATCTACCGATTTCCCGGTGGCTTTTGATTTTCTATCTGCAATGGATTCAAGTCTCACGGTGTTGGTCGGGCCTGGTAGCACATTGTTGACGGTGATATTGAATTCCCCTAGTTCGTTTGCGAGTGTCTTGGCCCAGTTTGCTACTGCTCCGCGAATGGTATTTGATACCCCCAGATTAGGCAAGGGTTGTTTGACTGAAGTAGAAATGACATTGATTATTCGGCCATAACCTGATTTTTTCATCAATGGAATGCAATGGCTTGCCAAAATGTGATTGCAAACAAGATGCATTTCAAATGCCATTCTGAATTCGTCAGCTTTGGCGTCCGAAGCTTTCCCCGCAGGAGGTCCACCGGTATTATTAACCAGTATATTGATCTCATTTTCGTCAGCCAATTCCAATTCTAGTTTCGCTCGCAATCCTTCAGGATCTGAAAAGTCAGCAACTATAATCTTATGATCGGCTCGGTTTATGGCCTTCAAGTCATCACGAACCTCAATGAGCTTCTTTTCATTACGTGCAACTAAGATTAGTCTTGCGCCAAGTGCGGCCATTTCAAGAGCTGCAGCTTTTCCAATACCTTGTGTGCTTCCTGCTACAAGAGCGATTTTATTGTCTAATCTGAAATTCATATTTGCGTTTTCGAGTAGACGAATATAACATTCCAAAAAAGGGTATTAAAAGGTTGCTTGTAAATTGCTTGGCTATAATTACCCAAGTATTCTCCTATTTTCGCAGGAACGATATTTTAGTGATATTCGCATTTAGTTGCTTTCGCACTTAAAACTAGGACGGTACTTGGTAATTTGTATTTTTGAAGGCTCCTGTCAACTGATATCAACTTCATGAAAAATTTCTTTTTCATAATCCTTTTTGCATTTCCAGGCTTGTCATCGACTGCTCAGACAAGTGCTCTATCGCTCAAGGGGGTCTATCAAGGAAAAGACTTATATATAGAAAATCCTTTCAGTGATGATGGTGTAGGATTTTGTGTATATGAAGTATATGTAAACGGTGAGTTGACGCGTGATGAAATCAACAGCAGTGCATTTGCCATTGATTTTTCGATTTTGGGTATTGAAAGAGGTGAGTCTGTAGATGTCATACTCAATCACAAAGAAGGTTGCGGACCACTGGTTCTAAATCCTGAAGCTATTAAACCTCATAGCACATTTGAAATAAAGCGTATCGAGGTTACCAATAATACGCTCAATTGGACTTCAAAAAAAGAAAGTGGCTCTCTTCCTTTTGAAATAGAACAATTTCGATGGAATAAATGGGTGACCGCAGGAGAAGTAAAAGGAAAAGGAACTACAGGGGAGCATGAATATTCCTTTAAGCTTGAACCATATTCGGGTGAGAATAAGGTGAGGGTTAAACAGATTGATTATACAGGAAAGCCTCGATACAGTGAAGCGGTGATCTATAATTCGGGGATTTCTGCGGTAACTTATTCACCCGAAAAACCAGACAGATCCATCACCTTTTCTCGGGATACGCGCTTCGAAGTTTTCGATAAATACGGAAATCTTGTAAGAACAGGTTTTGGTCGATCTTTGGATATCACTGACTTAACCTCAGGGGAGGAATATTACCTAAACTACGACAATTCATTTGGAGGCACTTTCAGAAAGAAGTGAGGACACTTTTAATAAACGTTTGTACCAGTTCTTCCAAATCTTCACCATCATTATAGTGCAAAACATGCACTCCCAGCCCTCGGGCACCTTCTATATGCTCCATGGTATCATCAACAAAGAGGGTCTCTTTAGGTGTCAACCCATATTCATTCAATATAAATTGAAATGCTTCTTTGTCAGGCTTGCGCTGATTTAATAAATGGCTATAGCCAATAAACTCAAAGCATTCACTAAAATTCCTCCACCCATATTGTTCGTCAATTTTTTTCTCAAACCACAATTGATGGGTTTGATTTGTATTGGAAAGAATGAAAAGCCTGTAAACCGAACTTAATCTTTTAATGAGATGAAATTTCGCCTGCGGCAGTTCACCCAACATTTTACACCAAGCGTTTCTTAGCTCATCGATATCATCCCTCCCCGTTCTAGCTGATAAACCCATTAAAAAGTCACTCTCCGTGATCTGACCTCTTTCGTAATGACGGAAGAATTCGTCCTGTATTTGCTTCGAAAATGCTTCTTCGGGTTTCTCTAAGCCCAATGAGGCGAATGCATCTATAGTATGCTGATAATTGACATCGAGTAAAACCACACCCAAGTCAAAGATTATATTTTTAATCATTGCTCGAAGATAAGCTTCAACAAGCTTGTCTAAAAAGGAAGATTACTCTAATTTCGCGCTCCCACGGGGAATTAGCTCAGTTGGCTAGAGCGCTACACTGGCAGTGTAGAGGTCACCGGTTCGAATCCGGTATTCTCCACCCAAAACCACCACTCCTAGAAGATGGTGGTTTTTTTGTGACCAAACTCGATTGGAAGAAAATAAAAACCCCCTGCCTTTTAAGACAGGGGGTTCACTTAAATTAATAACTATCGCTTAATTATTCTTAACAACCTTGAAGGTTTGAGATCTTCCATTTAAGCCTGCGTGCTGGATGAAATAAACTCCACCCTCTAGTTCAGACAGATTGATTTCAAACATTCCGCTTGCTACAGGAACATTGTATTGTCCAACAACTTTTCCTGATAGATCCATTACTGTCAGTGACTCTCCTTCTTTGAATTCAGAGTTAATAAACACTGTAGATCTGGTTGGGTTTGGATAAAGCTCTCCTTTGAGTTGCTCTCCATTATTACTAGCCGAATCATTGCTCTTGTTGTCATCTGTCAAGAAGTAGAACTCAGTCCAAGGACTATATGGACTAGTCATTAATGGTGACAGTTCACAAGCACAGATCACTCTCCACTCGATTAACAGCCCGTCTTGCAACTGAGCTGAAGAGAATGTCAATTCAGATGGCTCGGTATCTACAATTGTTCCAAGAGTGATGTTCGCATTTCCTCCGGAAGGACGACCAAACACTCTACAAGCAACTGAGTTTGGAACAGGGTTCCAACTGAAGTGGATAGTATTGCTTCCTATCGCCTCGGCTTCAAGACCACTAGGGGCAGTTACACAATCTCCTTCTTCAACCGTTGTGATCAGTTGCTCACAAGTAGCAACATTTCCACAATCATCTGTTGCAGTCCATAATCTGATGAAGCTTGATGGGCAAATGTCAGAAACATAGAGGTCTTCGTATGTCACATCCATAACACCTATACAGTTGTCAGTAGCCGTTGCAAAACCTGTTACTTCAGGAGTCGTGTCACTTCCACATGTTACCACTATATCTGCTGGACAGAAGATATGTGGAGTCGTGTTATCAACAACAACTAACTCTGTATACAGAGGTTCTGATTGATTACCACAAGCATCTTCTGCAACGAATATGCATCGCACAGTAGCTTTAGAAGGACAGTCAACATCTGTACTGATTTCAATACCTGTTTCGAAGAAACTAGCATCATTACAGTCATCAATTGCCTCAATTGGTGTTAAATCATTCTGCATAAAGATTCCTGCAAGGAAATTCTCATATACGTTCATTTGGGTATCTGATAGATTTCCATCAACGTAGTCTAGTAACATTGCATAATCAACAGCCATACAAGTGATGTGCATGCTTGACTCTTCAGGCATGATCAACTCTGGAGCTGTCGTGTCAGTGATCGTGATTACTTGGTCACAGCTTGATGTGTTGCCACATGCATCCGTTGCCGTCCACGTTCTGGTGAAGG
>JAPVXR010000024.1 GCA_027214385.1 Cryomorphaceae bacterium 1068
CTCCCGTCACCGTCAATATCGGCCTCCAATCCAAATCTTCACTCGCCCTTTCAACGACGAAATAATCATTATTGATCTCAGTAGCTGTTTCCCAACCTAGATCGACATACGTTCCCTTGAGCTCCGCGTCGAAAGAGAGAAGCTCGATAGGTAACGGACTCGAGAAATATCCACTCGTATTACCCAAGGTCACATACATACCATTCGTGATCGGCACATTCTGAAAACGTGCCACATTTCCTCCCGGTAAACCCGCGGAGGGTGACGCCAAATCATAAATATTGGCATTGCTGAAATCCTGTGGATCCACATTCGTATGAGTCAACAACTTCAGCAAGTTGAAGTCTTGAGAAATCTCAAAAGCACTATCCGAAGCACTGAAGTTGATCTGAATAGTAGCAGTGGTAACATCCCCGCTTTCGTAAACCTTCCAAACTTGGCCTGACCGCTCCCTTATCGGATCGGGTAAAGGGCTGAAAGGATTGCCTACTTCGCTATATGGCCACGTATTGGTAAGCGCTTCCCCATTATGCCCCCATATAATAAAGCTATTGGGAGAGGCAAAATTCGGGCTATTTACCCTAAATATCGCTCCCGGTCCAGCCGCATCGGTATGCGCCGAACCATCACTTGCCTGACCCAATCCCGCAATCTGATTACTAAAGAGGTCCTGCTCGGGATCGCTCAAATCCCATATTTGTGGCGTAGCACTTCCCGTAAGTGGAATATCATACTTTGCCGATAGGTAATTCTCGATAATAATTCTTCTGGATTCACTCATTTCCGGTTCGTGAAACGATATAAACTCTGCCAACTTTCCATCAAAAGCACATCGTCCATCAGCAGCAGTTCCGTTGGAAAAATGAAAACGGGTATTGTCGTTGACTGCCCCGAGGCCGATTCGACCGGAATGCCCCCATAGACGCCCGACTCCGAATTGGTTGTACTGGCCAGAAGCCGCTGGTGTTCCGTTAATTAATTGACCCTTCACACCATTGACATAAATCATTAAAGGTTCATTGGAAAAATTATCGTAGATGCATGAAACAACATAATTGACTTCGGCGCCAACTTGCGGAGATTCTGAAATTAGTTGCAATGATCTTGCATAAATACTTCTGGTTCTGTTTCCGTCGTTTCCCCATGGCGCTTGATTTCCTTCTATCGTATCCGTGGTCGCATTATTATCATTCCCATCGTCATTCGCATTATTCCATGCGTGAAAAACCAGCCGACTATTATGTAAATAAATGGAAGTTCCTCTAGTACCACCTCCTTGCTCATAGATTAGTCTACACTCATTAGTTGTAGGATTATTTGTAGTCGATCCTAGGTTTGGAACGTCATCTGCACTAAAAACAAAGAAATAAGCCAACTTATCGACCGTACCCGAGGTATTGATTTTTTGATCATTTTCAATCTCGTAATAATCTGCTTGACCCGTATTGTTGCTACCGTCAAAAACCAGTGCATTCTGACCATTAATGGAATTGGCAGTGTTATTCGCTCGGCCATTACTACCGTTTTGATTATTTATGGAAATGCTATATGGAGCTCTATTTGATAAATTACCTCGAGTCCCTATAGGTTCCAAAGTAGCATCAACCCAAACGACATTATCCGAATTTTTACCAACTCCACCTGCACCCAGCCATTCAAAAGGTTCGTAATCCAAAATATTGTAGACCAAATTATCGGGCTGAACCACCGTGGTCTCTCCTGTTGGAGTGGTTCCTGTCAACTCAAAATCCACCGTCTCTACCACTTCTGTTAATCCGTCGGGATAAACAAAGAATGGTCCGATAAACGCTTCTTCGGTAAATGGTGGAAAAATCACGGTTCCCGTCTCTGCTCCTGCGTAATCCTGGCTATAGGTAGCCGTTCCGGGAGTCATGGCAAAGTCAACAACTACATCTCGACTCGATATTGGGTCGAGAGTCACTAGAAGCGATGGTGCCCCTATCGATTCAAATCCTGATTGTGATGGCGCTGCAAAAGTCGCAACGGGAATATCATCGTCAATAATCTCAATGGTTTGAAAAAGCGAATTAACAGAAAGAGCAGCCGCTCCTCCTGAAATTCCCGATATTCTAATTTGAAGTGTTTCTACTGGTTCGTCCACATTATCATCAATAATGGGAATGGTTACTGTTTGTGTATTAGGCGGCCCTGCAGGAAAACTTAAACTGCTCGTAAATGTATTGTCGTAATCCTGAGGATCTAGACCGAGAGAGCTTGATCTTGCTGATGTTCCCGCACCTCTTACGCTAATATTGCAATTGACAATACCCGCTGCCGTACCATCCCTTACAACAGATACATCAACCGTTCCGGCCGTTTCATTGACTTGAATATTGGTGGCCCACGATGGGAAACTGACTTTTGGCGGAGGATCATCATCGAAAATAGTGTAATCCAACTCAAAGTTCGGTCCTATAATCAAAGGAGGCTCTCCGGGAGGAGAAGTGGTATTAGTAATCTGAATCACAAGATTTTCCGTCGATGGATCTTCCGGTACCACGTCGTTTATTATCCTGAAAGGGATAAAAGATGTCGACAATCCAGTAAAATTAGTGGTTCCGCTAGTCAGTCCTGCAGTTGAAGAGTTGTAATAAAAATCATCACCTGTATCATCAACGCCGCCCGGACCTGTACCCAAATTGGCACTCCCTGGAATAAGAGTGAACTCGACACTGTAGAGACCAGACCCCGATATAGGTGTATAATTTAATCCAAGTTCTACAAAAACAGGTGTGAAATCAGGACTAGGATTTGATTCCAAGCCGATATCAGTATCCAGGACAAAGTTTACCTCAGGTTTTAGCCAAGCGAAAGTGAAAAACCCTCCATCCGGAATGTTAGCTTCAATGGTGTAGTCAAAAGGAGCCGTTCCATTCGGTTCAAGCTCAAGTACCCTGGTAGTATTCAAAGTGAAATCGGGAATATTCGCACTCGTCTCATCAATCAACATGACAAGTCTCGAATTGGCAGCCGTATATCCAGACGGACGAGCCGGAAGCATATCCTCTTGAACTTCGTGCAAAATATCGTACACATAATTCGTGCGATCTACTCTCCAAACTCGATTGAGTCGTTCAATATTCGCAGAATTATTCGGCACACCCACATCGGTCCAAGTCAGATTTAACCCATTGTGACCCGTGAAATAGTATTGATTAGGCGAACTACTAACAATGTCTGCTGAGCTAATTCTAAAAGGATTACGTCCTTGACTGAGATCGTGTAAATCCGTACCATTCGTTCGCTGTCCCAAGCCAATTAGATCCTTTCCATGGGCAAATTCATACGCGTACCAATCTTGTGTACTGAGAACAGCCAGATACTTCGATGCCAAATAGTTTTGTACGATCAATCGTTGGGTTTCCGAAATGACATCTTTGTAATAACACATTTCTGCCAACTTCCCTTTAAAAGACCAGGTCCCTACGGTATTTGCATTTCCATTAATTACCTGCTCTCGGTCAACGGTGTCATCGTTTACAGCTCCCAATCCACAAGGGTTGGGGTGATCGAACAATGTACCCATGCGTGCAAGACCATTGAAACCGCTGAAATTTCCACCAGGCTCCAAATTGCCTGGACCTCCGAATGAAGTTCCGTTTAGCCAACCTCTCAAGAAATTATCGGCATTATTACCAAGAACACCCGGCGTAGTAGCCTTGTATTGGGCACACAAAATATAAGTGGTATTCGGTTGAATCGGAGTGGAAACGTACGTGTAGCCCCAAGAAGGCGTATTGTCGGACGATCCCGCAACTCCTCCATCGTTATCTACGGCTTTGTCATAAGATCCGATGATCAAGAGACCTTCGTGGATCATGATATTAAAACCCCTTACCGTTCCTCCTTCCTCGTAAATCGTTTGCTTTGCCGTAGTCTCTTCAGAGGTCCTGAATGCTAAAAAGACCATCTTGTCATAGGTTACCCTCTCTGTATTGAGGTCATCTGATGAAGCCAAGATAAAATACCGATCGTCCTCAAAAGTTAGCGTTGGCAGTCCATTGATGGTAAAGGCAGGGTCATTTCGAAAAATTGGAGGTAGGATATTGTTTGGAACGGTACCGTTATCGCAATCCTCCGAAAAACTGACATCAGTCCATACGTTTACATCATCACCATCTGCTAGCGATAGCGTACTCGCATCCAGCCATACACCACACGTGCTTTCTGCAGTCGGCCCACATCCTGTAATGGTTCCCGTTTCCACACTCACCCCTCCCGGTCCTCGCTGTGCAGAGGTCTGAAGAGCCGTGAAAAACATCGAAAAAGTGAAGAATAATACTAGTTGAACTTTACTTGCGTTCATTTCAATTCAGTTTAAAAGGGCTTTGGCTTTGGGTTCAATACAAGTATCAAACCAAAACACCTACTTGATAAGTGGTACTTACGTAAAAACGCCCTTTAAGGTTAACCTTCGTCTAATTTACAAAATGAATCGATCAATTCATAATTTGAACCGATAAGATGACGAATTGTTCGGCAAGAATTGCCTTAGGCCATATTGTGAAAGACGTTTTGAACGTCGTCGTCCTCTTCCAGCCTCTCGAGGAGCTTATCTACCTCAGCCTCTTCTTCTTCGCTGAGTTTCTTCGTGTCCATCGGAATTCGCTCAAATCCCGAATTCATCAATTCCAACCCCATTTCTTCAATGGCCTTTTGTAACCCTCCGAAATCGGTAAATGGGGCGTAAATCATAATGGAGTCGTCCTCTTCGAAAATTTCGTCCGCGCCATAGTCGATCAGCTCAAGCTCCAATTCCTCTAAATCATTCTCGCCCTTGGCAATCCTGAAGAAGCACTTGCGCTCAAACATAAAATCAACCGAACCCGAAGTACTGAGACTCCCGTTGCACTTATTGAAATGACTCCGCACATTGGCTACCGTGCGGGTATTATTGTCAGTAGCGGTCTCAATCAAAATCGCTATCCCATGGGGAGCATAGCCTTCAAAAATGACTTCCTTATAATCTTCCTGATCCTTGCTGGTCGCGCGCTTGATTGCCCTTTCGATATTGTCCTTGGGCATATTCTCCGACTTCGCATTCTGAATCACGGCACGCAGCTTTGAATTCGTATCAGGATCAGGACCTCCTTCTTTTACCGCTATCACAATATCCTTTCCTAAACGAGTAAATACCTTGCTCATCTTGGCCCAGCGCTTCATCTTGCGCTCTTTCCTGAATTCAAAAGCTCTTCCCATGAATAATCGAAATTTTTTGCGAAGTTAAACAGTTTATGGATTAGATGCTTCTGCCTTGCGTTCAATTGGATTCAGCAATCCCAACAAACGGCTTTTCGCCTCTTCCCTGATCTCCTCAATACTCATCTCTTCCAACTCCTTGGGCAGAATGGGAGACCCGACTGTGAAAATGACTTTTCCCGACTTCAACTTACCATGCTTGGGCAATATCCTCTCCGTACCCGAAATGGCTACGGGAACCAAAGGGATGCCCTGCGATTTCGCCAAGTGAAAGGCCCCTTTTTTAAAGACCATCATCTCCTTGGTTGATGATCGGGTTCCTTCCGGAAAGGTCACAATGCTCTTCCCTTTCTTGATCTGATTTCCCGCCTTCTCCATCGACTTGAGCGCCGATGCGCGATCTTTTCTGTCGATAAAGACCATCCCGATAGCGGCCATCCCCCATCCTAAAAAGGGGACACTCTTCAATTCTTTCTTCGCTAAAAAATACAAGGGACGAGGTATCGAATACATCATTACGGGAATGTCGAAATGCGATCGATGATTGGCGTAAAAAATGCAAGGGGGCAAATCCTTTACCTTCCACTGAAAGTCTTTTCTCACACGGATATTACTCACGGACAATAGTCCCGGCGACCAAAAGAACCGGCTAATCGCATAATACGCCGGCCTCCACCAACCGAAGAGTATGCTCAGCGTTCCCGAGATCACGGTGATCAGACAAATTAATACAGTTCGTATCCAACGAATGACCGTCTCCAAATCAATTAGAGTTTAAGCAATTTTACCATTTCGTTTTTTGGGAACTCTTTGACTTCTCCTGCCTCAAAGGAAGCTAAGGTCAAATCTTCAATTGCCCAGCGAACCAAACGAAGCGTAGGAAATCCCACCGCCGCCGTCATCCTTCTCACTTGCCTGTTCTTTCCCTCCGTTATCCTCAGTTCGAGCCACGAAGTTGGTATATTTTTTCGAAATCGTATGGGTGGCTCACGCAAAGGTAGAATAGGGTCCACCATCCTTAATGCTTCCGCAGGAGCGGTAAAATGCGACTTCCCCTTGATCTTTATTTCTACTCCTCGCTCTAGTTTTTCGATGGCATTGTGGTCCACCTCACCCTCAACCTGCACGTAATAGCTCCTAAAATGCCTCTCGGTGGGGTCGAGCAAAGCAGCATTCAAGCGCTTGTCATTCGTCAATATAAGCAGACCCTCACTGTCGGCATCCAGCCGACCGACCGGATACACATCCTTATCAAAATCACCGAGGGCGGCCAAAGTCTGGCGATCGCCCTCAGGTGAAAATTGACTTAACATGCCGAATGGCTTGTAAACGGCAAAATAGCGGTTCATTACTTCGAGTCGCCACCGAGGATTAACGGCAGCCCGTCATCTCCTTGACCAATTACAACGACCTTGCTGTTCTGTGACTTGGCAAGTTCCAACGTGGCTTCGATTCCTTTCCATCGAAGTAACTTATCTGAAATACCTTCGGAGACGATATCTTGAAAATCCTTGATTCCCTGAGCCTCAATTCGCTTTCGCTCAGCTTCTTTCTGCTCTTTCTCAATCTTGAATTCGTATTCCTGACTCTCTTGCTCTTGCTTCAGCTTCTTTTCAATAGCCGTCTTGATATTCGGCGGAAGCTCAATCCCTCTGATCAAAATAGCGTCCAAGAAGATGTTCTTATCCTTCAAGCGGTTTTTGACATCCGTGAAAATTTCTTCTTGGATAAAATCCCTTTTGGATGAATAAAGCTCTTCCGGATCATAACGACCGATAACTTTCCTCGCCGACGAACGAACTTCGGGCAATACAATTACGTCGCGGTAATTCAATCCCAGCGTCTTGTGGATCACACCAATCTCATCTTCAATCGGCCTGAATCGAATCGACATTTCCATTTGAATCGTCAATCCGTTTTTCGAAAGGGCCGTCATATTCTCCTTCTCTTCTTGGTTTCGCACATTGTAGATGTACATCTTGTTCCAAGGAGCGAGCACGTGAAATCCTTCAGGGTAAGTCATGTCTGTGACCGTACCTCCGCCAAATTGCTTGTAAAGTACTCCGGCTTCTCCTGATTGTATCGTCACCGTTGAGGTTTGCCACAAAATGAGAAGCAAAAATGCGGATACTGCTACTGTTATTATTAGTTTTCTTTGATTCGGTTCCATTTGATTTTATTATTTGATGTAAAGTAAGGGTTTCTATTGTTCTTTCAGGTCTTCGGAATTAAGTTCACTATCTTTGCGGCAAAATTCAATAACTATGGAAAAAGTTAAAGAAAAAGACAACGTTAGCGTTCACTACACTGGAACACTTTCTGATGGTGAGGTGTTCGACTCATCTGTAAATCGCGAACCTTTGTCTTTCACAGTTGGCGCAGGTCAAATGATCCCCGGGTTTGATAATGCCGTTGTGGGAATGCAAATTAAGGAGAAAAAATCCGTAACCATTCCTGCCAGTGAGGCATATGGAGAAGTAAGACCTGATATGGTTCAGAAAATCTCTAAAGATCAACTTCCTCCGGATTTGAATCCGCAAGTCGGTCAACAACTCGCGTCGCAACTTCCTTCGGGAGAGCAAATTATCGTAACTGTTGCCGAAATTGGCGAAGCCGAAATTACCATTGATGCAAACCATCCTCTCGCAGGAAAGGAGCTCACCTTTGAGATCGAACTCGTCGAGATCAACTAGTTTTTTCGTCATCTGATCGGTCTTCTCCGGTTTCATCATTTCGACGATAGACATAAACTATTTGCTTGGGCTTTTGAACCTCCTTTTGGGGTTCAATTTCGCCCAGTGCGATTTTTGTCAGTAAATCATCGGGATCCTCTTCTTCTTCCCATCGGTAGTCTTTCCTTTGCGGTCCTTCCTTTCGGTAAACCCAAGCCAAAGCAAATCCGGCTAATGCACCCCATAAGTGGCCTTCCCAACTAATGGAAGGATCTACAGGCAATACCCCCCACCACATACTTCCGTATAAAAAGGCAATAAGCAAAGACAATGAGGCCACGCGCTTCTCTCGGCGAAGCCATCCGCTCAAAAAGAGAAATGAGGCCAAACCATAAACGATTCCGCTGGCTCCGATATGGTAAGAAGGCCTTCCTGAAATCCACAACCAGATACCACTCGAAATCCAAATCCAAAAAATGGTTTTCCAAGATAGAGTAGGGTAGAAGTGAAATAATGCCCAACCCAATACCAGCAGCGGAATGGAATTATTGATCAAATGCGACCAACTGCCGTGAATAAATGGAATCGTCACAATCCCGAATAATCCCGTGGCTTTTCGTGGATACAACCCATAAGTGGTCAAATCAAAACCCGTCTCTTCCGCCGTGAAGTGAATAATCCATAAGACCATCACAAATAGCAAAGGAATTAATACCGCTCCGATGAGTTTTCTCCTTTCTTGCACTACTTAAAGTTCCGTTGTTTCTTAATGCTCTCGTATGCCTCTTGGACTTTTTGAAACTTCTCCTTCGCCGCCGATTGAAATTCAGCACCCAAATGACTTACCTTATCGGGATGATACTTAACTGCCATCTTCCGATAGGCTTTTTTCACCATCGCCTCATCGGCATTTTCATCGATTTCAAGAATCTTATACGCACTCTCGGTGTCGTGACCAAACATAGCTCGGATAGACTGATAGTCTTTCTGACTAATGCCCAGATACGACGCGATATTCTCGATGACTTTTACTTCCGAGGCATCTAAGCTTCCATCAGCCATGGCTAAGCCAAAGATGTAATGCAGCAATTGAAGCCGTAACGGATGCTGCATGTTCTGCTTGATTTGAAGACAAACCGCTCTTACATCCAAAGGCTGATTCAAGATATCACGTAGCAACAAGATCTGATCCTGCGCTTTTCCCTTTCCGAATTGACGCTCTAAGAAATTTTTGACATAATCCAACTCCGACTTGAGTACTTTCCCGTCGGCCTTCATCACCGCAGCAGTCAAAACCAATAGAGAAACCACAAAATCATTGGCGGTCGTGTAGCCATAGCTTGATCGCCTTCCCGTTGATCTGGCTCCATCCTGAGTCACAATCCCCGATGAATTATCAATCATAGAACCCAAGGCAAAACCCAGGATCGCTCCAACAGGCCCTCCGAAAGCCCATCCAAGCCCACCACCTATCCACCTTGCGTATTTTTTCATTGTCTATTTTTTTCAGCTAACAGCTAACAGCTAACCTCTACTATACTAATCCCTAACCTATCCCTAACCTATTCCTAACCTACTCCTATTCATTTCCTGTTTTTTTCCCAAATTTCCCACTCTTCTTCCTCCGGCCTGGAACCTAAAGCCACTACCCACTTCCCACTACGTATTACGAGCTACTCACTACGCACCACTATCGACGCAATGCTCTCTACCCACAACTATCTACCATCGACCATCTACCATCTACTATCTACCCACTACGTATTACGAGCTACTCACTACGCACTACTATCAACGCAATGCTATCTACCCACAACTATCGACCATCTGCCCACTACGAAATACGCACTACGAAATACGCACTACGAGCTACCATCTACCAACTCCCACCGGCACCACCACCTCCAAAGCTTCCTCCACCGAAGCCTCCAAAGCCGCCACCGCCGCCGCCAAAACCTCCTCCGAATCCTCCTGATCCGCTGGAAAAATTGCCGTAAGAACCTCTGTGACTTCTGCTAGCTGCATTCATCAGCATCAACGCTGCCCAGAAACCCATATCGTTTCGTCGCGCGTAGAGACTGGTCTTTCGGTACATCAAAAAGAACCAAATCCCGATCACGAACAAGAATGGAAGAATTACTCCCAATGGATTTCCTCGACTCTGCTTCTGATACGTTTGGTAATTGTATTCGCCCTTGGCCAAATCTGAAATCACTGCAATCGCTTTGGTCGTTCCACCGTAATAATCACCACTCTTGAAAGAGGGAATCATCTCTTGATCCACGATCAATTTAGTGGTCGCATCAGGTATCGCTCCTTCCAGACCATACCCGGTTGCAATGAAGGTTTTACGCCCTGCAGAATTGATAAGTACGACGATCCCGTTATCCAAATCTTCCTGACCTACTCCCCAATCTTCACCGATTCTTGTAGCGGTCATCGCTGCATCTCCTTCGCAAAGTCTCGCTATGGAAACAACCACAATTTGGTTACTCGTTTCATTGCTGAACCGCTGAAGCTGAGATTCCAATGCTTGCTCCTGCTGTGGGGTGAAAATATCTTCCTGATCTGCCACCAGCCCTCGAGGCTTTTCGGGGTAACAGTTGTCACCTTGCGCGAAGACGGCAAAGGCAGAAAAAAGAAGTAGTACGGTTAGGAGTTTTCTCATCAATTGTCTTTTCCAAAGGAAATTTCATTACTCAATTCATCGATATCATCACTCGCCACGGGAAAATGAGCCTTCAATTGCTCGCCGGCCATTCGTATTCCCTCGGAAAGCCCATCAGTGTAATTGCCTTGCTTGAAGGCCGTCACCAACTGTTCTTTGATCTCGTTCCAAAAAGTGTCAGGCACAACGGCATTTATTCCGCCGTCGCCTAAAATCGCCAATTTATGGTCTTCAAAGCTCACGTAAAACAATACCCCGTTGCGAAGCTCTGTCTTGTGCATTTCCAATTTTTCAAATAGAAATGCAGCCCGGTCCAATACCTCTTCGGGGCATTTTCTCTCGATGTGAAGCCTGATCTCACCGCTGGTCTTATTCTCAGCGGCAGTTATGGCATCGACGATCTTGGCCTTTTCAGCCTCAGTAAAAAAGTCTTGGGCCATCCTAAAATTCTACCTGTGGGGCATTCTCAGTTCCTGCATCACTTTCGAAATAACCCTTCTCATCAAAATCGAACATCCCCGCCGTGATGTTTCTTGGGAACTTCTTTATCGACGTATTATAAGTCCCTACGGCCTCATTGAATCGGTCGCGAGCCACGCTGATGCGGTTTTCAGTACCCTCAAGCTGCGCTTGGAGTTGACTGAATTGCTGATTGGCCTTTAGGTCTGGGTAACGTTCAACCGTTACGAGTAATCGAGAAAGTGCCCCCGATAATTGACCCTGGGCTTCTTGAAACTTAGCAATCGATTCAGGAGATAGATTATCCGCATCTACGGTGATTCCAGTTGCTCTGGATCGAGCTTCCATGACTTGAGTCAAGGTTTCTTGCTCAAAATCTGCATATCCTTTTACGGTATTCACCAAATTCGGAATCAAGTCGCTTCGTCTTTGGTATTGCGTTTCAACTTTTGCCCAAGCTTTGGCTACATTTTCTTGCTCCTCTACTAAGCTGTTGTAACCACAAGAACTTAAGGTTAGTGCCCCTATGAGCACGATGAAAAATTTCTTCATTATTAGTTTGATTAGGATTTCATTAGATCAACACTGCGCTGAATAAACCTACTCATGGCTTCTCCCTTGAGCATATTTTGCGAAAGCAACGCTAAGTCAACCAATTGACCTACGGTTTCTTTTTGCTTGGCCTCATCTTCCTCCATGAGTTTAGTGATAAGCGGATGATTCGCATTGACCACCATATTGTATGTCTCAGGCATCATACCAAACATTTGAGCTCCACCACCTGACATTTGCTGCTCCTTCATTCGGCGCATAAACTCACTTTGAGTAATGATGATCGGGCGGTCATTCTCGCTCATGCTCTCAAATTGAACATGGAACTTTTCCTTTTCTACCGATCCTTCAATCACGGGCTTCAACTTCTCTTTTTCCTCTTCAGATAGCTTCGATGGAATCTCCTCCTCTTTCTGAATCAATTTGTCAATCGTATCGGCATCAACTCGTGCAAAAGACAATTTGTCTTCTTTTTGCTCCAGCTTGCTGATCAAATGACTCGAAATAGGCGTGTCCAAAACAACCACGTCATACGAACGGTCTTTTGCCGTCTGAATAAAGCTATACTGCTCTTTTTCGTCCTGCGCATAAAGCACAATCGTCTTGTCGTTCTTGTCCGTTTGTGTGGCCTGAATTTTCTCCTTGTACTCCTCAATCGTGTAGTACTTTCCGTCTACCGATTTGAATAGGTAAAACTTCGAAGCCTTGTCGTAAAACTTCTCGTCAGTCAGCATTCCGAATTCAATGAACACCTTGATATCCTCCCATTTCTTCTCGAAATCTTCGCGGTCATTTTTGAACATTGAGTTCAACTTGTCCGCCACCTTCTTAGTAATGTGAGACGAAATCTTCTTCACCGCTGCGTCTTCCTGAAGGTAAGATCGCGAAACATTCAATGGAATGTCAGGCGAGTCGATTACACCGTGTAGAAGGGTCAGGAATTCAGGAACAATGTTCTCAACATTATCTGTGATGAAGACCTGATTGCTGTAAAGGCTAATTTTGTTTTTCTGAAGCTCCAGATTGTTCTTGAGCTTCGGGAAGTACAGAACCCCGGTCAGGTTGAAGGGGAAGTCTACATTCAAGTGAATGTGAAACAATGGATCTTCGAAAGTCATCGGGTACAATTCCCGATAGAAGTTCTTGTAGTCCTCATCGCTCAGCTCTGAGGGGATTTTCGTCCAAGCAGGATCAGTATTATTGACAATGTTGTCTTCTACGATTTTCGTCTCTTTTCCACCTTCTACTTCTTTGCCTTCGGCATCGCGCTCTTTTTCTGTTCGCTCGTTCGTTCCGAATTTGATCGGCACTGGAAGAAACTTGCAGTACTTATTGAGTATCCCACTGATACGTGATTCTTCTAAGAACTCAGTCGAATCATCGGCAATGTGAAGGATGATGTCTGTTCCTTTGCTCTTTTTCTTGGTCTCCTCCATTGTGTAGTTGGGGCTACCATCACAGGTCCACTTCACCGGAACACTGTTCGGTTTCTGAGATTTTGAAATAATCTCTACCTCCTTGGCCACCATGAAAGCACTGTAGAAACCTAGACCAAAATGTCCGATTATGGCATTTTTGCTGTCCGTGTCCTTGTATTTCTGTACAAACTCCTCCGCTCCTGAAAAGGCAATTTGGTTGATGTATTTATCAACCTCCTCTGCTGTCATTCCGATTCCATTGTCGCGAATGATCAGTTGTTTTTTATCCTTATCGAGAATGACCTCAACTTTGAGGCCTTCTGTTTTGGCTTTTAGCTCACCTAACCCTGAAAGGGTTTTTAACTTTTGAGTTGCATCAACTGCATTGGATACCAACTCTCTCAAGAAAATTTCGTGATCTGAGTAAAGAAATTTCTTAATGATCGGGAATATGTTCTCCGTTTGAACATTAATACTTCCTTGCTGCATAATTTTATTCGTTTTTTATTTCTCCATTGTCAAGGCTTATGCCAATTGAGTTTTGCTGACAATTTGTCGCATGAAAAAAGCCGATGTCAGAATTATAAACCTAAAACCAGCATCGAATCCAAGATTTTTAAATGAACGGGCTTATCCAAAAGACACACATCTAGTACACTGCATATTTGTAAAAGAAAAAAGCGACGCAGGATTTCCTGCATCGCTTTCTCTAAGTCAAAAATGACTCGTTTTTAATATCTACGCTTATTGCATCAATAGTCGTACTGACTCACGGCTCTCACCTTTAAGTACTTCTACGATGTAAATACCGTTTTCTAACTCATTCAAGTTCAAGTTAACATTGTTCAGGCCTTTGTTGAATACCATAACTCTCTCTAAAGCTAGTTTTCCTTGGGCATCGAATACTTGAATCAATCCTTGACCTGCCTCCAAAGAATTATAGGACAAGTTTACATTGTCTTGAGCAGGGTTTGGAGCTAAACGTACCCAAGATTCATCAGCTGTCATTGAGAACAGTTCGCCGATCACATTTGATCCAAGGTTTGTATTCGTCCATTGGATATCGCTGTTCACTTGAGTAAGTGGGGTGTCTGAATAAGCTGTTCCCGTTTCTTCAGTGATTCCGGGTGGAAGATAGAATACGGCGGCATAATCCGTGTAAGCTCCCGCGATAATCGGGTTTTGTTGACAACCACATCTCACCCTGAAGTTATAAGTAGTAAATGGAACCAATTGACCTACAGGTGCAGTAAAAGAACTTGCGTTCGCACCTCCAACAACTTTAGTTGCTTGTTGAGGTCCTTCACCTACAACAATATTTATTTGGCAACCGATTTGTCCTTCAATGGGTTCCCATTCGAAGAGCAGTTTCCCGTTTGGAAGAACGGTTCCTGTTAAGCTATTGAAGTCTACTGAAGGGTATGGGTTTTCACAAGGTGGAGCGACCGGACACGCCTCGCAAGAAGAAAAGCACACAAGACCAACGGAAAGATCAGCCGATGGCATCGTCAACACTCGATTAAATCCTCCGAACCCGTCATCTTGTCCACAAGCCTCAGGCACTGTCTCGGCAGCCGAGAAATCCGTGCTATTTAAGAATTTGTAAAGAACCTGGGTTCCCTCTGCAACAATTACTGAAAAGGAATAAACCCCATCTCCATCGTCATTCATTGCCGTAGGAGAAAATCCATTAAAGGTTCCCGCTACGTGAATGCCTCCTTCCGGATTAATGGCATCGAGATCAGAGGCGTCTACTGATAAGGTAAGCATGTAATCGTCAGGCGCGACTTCGCAAGCTACACATTGGGCAAAACAAACAGGTCCTGCGGTAGTGTCAGCTGAAGGCATCGTCAATACTCTGTTGAAACCACCGAAACCATCATCGGCTCCGCAAGCTCCGGGTACAGATTCTACCTCATCTCCGAATGTAGCTCCGTTTATGTATTTCCAAAGAACTGTAGAACCTTCTTCAACACTAACTGTGAGAGAGTAAATCCCTCCGCCTATGTCGGTCATCTGAGCAGGTGAGAAACTATTGAAAGTTCCTGCAGCATGAAGACCTGTATCGCTGATGGTAGCCAACTGAGAAGCATCAACTAAAAGAGTCAAGTCATAAGACTCTCCTAAAGTTGTGCACTCCGAGCACGATGAAAAACAAACCGTAGGAAGCACGATATCTGCATCTGCAACGTCTAGATCGCGATTAAAGCCACCGAAACCGTCGTCCAGTCCGCATTCTCCAGGCACATTCTCTACACCACTGAAGTCAGAGCTGTTAGTATACTTGTAAAGCACTGTAGCATTACTCGGAACTAACTTCGTAATAGTGTAAATTCCTCCACCCGAGTCAGTCATGGGCTCAGGTGAGAAACCGTTAAAGGTTCCCGCAATATGAATGCCGGCAGGGTCTATACTCCCGAGTTGAGAAGCGTCGACTGAAAATGTAACGTTCACATCTCCACCTCCTGTGGTAGGACATTCTTCGCAACTCCCGAAACATACGAGGTCGGTTGTCACACCTCCGACTACTACGTCTACTCCTCGGTTCCCATTTACGGAGCATTCTCCCGGAACTCCTTCAGGGTTTTCACTCCAATCATTTCCATTGATAAACTTGTACTCATAAGATCCGGCAGGTACTTGAACGGTTAGTTCATACACTCCGTCTGCGTCTGCGTCATCCATCTGATTTGCACCGGGCACCCAATCTGCATCTCCATTTGCTTCACTCTGCCAGTTACCCGCAACGTGAATTCCATTTGGACTCAGGGATGAAATGTTATTCGCATCTACTCGAAAAGTGAGTGATTCATTCTGTGCTTGTAAGGCTCCATAAAAAAAGAGCACAAGCGAAAAGGCTAGTAATTTTTTCATTGGTTTAAATTTTTGGTTTGATTGATCGATAGTGTAAAAAGTACACTAACGCTCCGAAGATATACAAAAGTCGCTAATGATGCAATCACTAAAATGTTTTTTGTTCTTCCGAAAGTAAGTGGTCATTTTCTGAAATCAGGAACATACATAATTGTAAATGAGTAGTTATCATGGTTTTTTTGAATTTCGGTCAATGGTTTTACAAACAAAAAAAGCCTACCCTGAAAAGGGTAGGCTTAAAAAAGAAGTCATTCAGTTCCTTACTTCGAAATCATGAATTTCTCAGTCTTTACTTCAGACTCAGTAGTCAATCGATAAATGTAAATTCCGTTTGGCAAACCGGTACCATTGAATTCAAATCGATAGTCGCTTCCAGGTTGAGCGATTCCGCTGAATAGCGCTTCTACCATCTTACCTGTCATATCGTATACTTCAAGAGTAGTCATTTCTGACTGACTAACGCTGAAGTTTACAAATGACTGACCATTTGTCGGGTTAGGACTAGATGAAATAGAGATTCCTGATCCCGTTGAAAAGAACTGCCATGCTGAAAATGGTCCGGCAACTAAAGGTGTTTGAGAACAACCGCAGCGCACTCGCCATTCATAGTCTGTTCCAGGATTGAGAACTGATCCGGGAATAACGAATGAGTCCGCATTCACTCCACCGATTATTTTAGCACCTAACAATGATCCCGCTCCTGCAAGTCTTACTTGAATTTGGCAACCGATTTGTCCGTCTACTTCTTCCCATTCAGTAAGAACTGCATTCGAAAGAAGGGTAGTATTCAAACTTGCCGGATTAACCGCAGGAAATGGGTTCTCGCAGACCGGTGTTGCACATGACGACGCTAAGATATCAGCAGAAGTTCTTGGAAGCAATTGATAGCCTGATAAGAAAGGACTCGAGAAATCGAACTGACCTCCAATTCCTACAACATCAAATTCTCCTGTTGGTGCAGGTTCGTTGTAAAGGTCAGTATCGTTATCAATACGAATTGTGATCGTATCAGTTCCGTTAGAAACATCCACGTTGAAACCTGAACCTGCATTCGTCCAATCAGCTGGGTCGAGAATAGTGGCACATTCAAAAACAACCAAGCGTGACTCGGTAAGCTCTCCTAACTGGTCTACATCAACCGGATTGGGAATCGCGTTTCCTTGACTAATTACAGAAATAGCAGTAGGCGCAATCTGAGTTAATCCATTAAACTGATTTATGCTTCCGGTAATCAACACTTGGTCACCTTCAGTAACCACATACTCTGAAACGATCGATCCACTGAATACGCCAATTCCACCGGTGGCATCAACTACGGTAAACTGTTGTCCCGTACTAGAGAGATTTACTCCTAATACTACTCCGAGAATATTGTACTCCTGACCATTATTAATAGCTACACCATCAATATCAGTTTCCGCAGCTACAGCGATATCTGTAAGGGTAACTTCGTCATCCAAAATTGTCAATGTAAATGCATCGGGAAGAAGAAGTGCTCCATTGGTGGCATTCGCTAAACCAAAAGCGATGGTCTTGTCCTCGTTTTCCGTTCCATTGTCGATAATAGTAACTGAAAAGCTTTGAGGTGTATTACTAGATCCTGCAAAAGTTAAAGCAACTGGTCCACTAAACGTATAGTCAACTCCTGCAACAGCAGTTCCTCCTGTCACAACTACGTCTACATCAGTCGCCGAAATGGATGGATTAACGATGTTAACAGCGAAGCTTACAGCTCCTTCATTTTCCAGAACATCCGCTTCAGTAGCAGCAAAACCTACAACCAACTGATTGTTTCCGGTATCTTCAATATCGTCAGCGTCACGAGGCAATAATTTGAAATTACCAAAACTGAAAAAGCCAACTCCTATCGCATCGTACTCGGCAAATTGCGTGGGTACAAAGGCAAAGAGAGCATCATCAGCTCTGTAGTCACCTGAACCATCATTGAGAACGTACTCACCGAACCCGGCATCCGCGTTTACGCATATAGCTCCGCTTACGGAAAGCAAAACTGACTCGAATTCCTCAACACCGGCAGCACCTGTAGATACAGAAGTAGCCGAAGGAAGAGGATTAGCTGATGAATTGACAGCTACAGAAGTAGCAGAAATACGAGTTAGTCCATTGCTTTCTTGAACAGCACCCGTAACGGTAACATTATCGCCTTGCATGGCAATGGTTGAGGCGTCTAGAACAAAAATTCCTGACCAAGCTCCTGTACCGTCTTGAATCCAAAACCCGCCGTTTCCAACGGCAGTAACGATTCCTGAAGTTTCAACAGTTTCACCCACTCTTGGTGAGTCACCGGATGGATCAGTCGTTTCTTGAATTTCATTAATGGTATAAACGGTTGTTGTTGAACCCCCTTCAGGATCGAACGTTCCTACAGGAACGGGCTGTGAGGCAGAAGCGTTTGTCGTTTCACCATCAAGAGCATCCGGACCTGGAATAGTCCAATCGCCTGCGTTGAAAGTAGTGGTAGTAGTAGAACCATTTGCTCTATAAGCCCATGAATCGGCATACTCCCAAGCCTGTCCGGAACCGTCAACATTGATATCTCCGAAAACGTCTACTGCTACGCCACCTTGGAAAAGCTCAACAGCGTCATCTCCGTTTATTGAAAGCGCTCCCGAAACATAGTCTGAGTCAAACCCGAAAAACTCGTTAAAACGTGCACTATCGGAAGAAACATAAATAAAGTCGCCTTCCATTGCAGACACGGCTGGAAAAGTAAATTCTTCTCCATCAGATCCGCCTCCATTGTTAGCAGAACCAATTCCGTAAACACTCAAATCTGCAACATCGTTGAGAACGTAAATTTCAGCTCCCTTGGGTGTTCCTCCCGTAAGTGTGGCATCGAATACCGCTGTAATAATAAGATCACTCTGCCCAAATGTCAGAGTAGATAAAAGTAAAGCTGCAGACAACATCGTTGCTCTGAACAGTCGAATTTTGGTCATAATGATTTGTTTTTAAGTTATTCTGCAAGATTACTGCAAATTCTTCATTTTTGCACGCTTCATGAATTATCGAATTGTTAACAGATTTAGTTCGTCGATGAAAAAAAGCAGTTTGTCGAAGATGTGTTGAAAAAATTTAGAAGGGCTACTTTTGCACCATATGAAATCTGATCTGAAAAAAGTGCTAAAAGGGCATGCGGCATCTGTTTATTGTCTCTGTGTAGATTCAAGTTCATCAAGACTTTTCTCGGGGTCATCAGATAAAATGATAGGAGTGTGGTCTTTGGAAGAGTTTCTTCCTGACAGTTTTTCCATAAAATTGGATGCTTCCGTATACTCAATAAAGCAATTGGGCCAATTTCTATTCCTTGGACAAGGGCAAGGAGGGGTGCACATCATAGATCTGACTACCAAAAAGGAAGTTCGACACCTGAAGTATCATACTCGCCCTGTTTTTGAGATATTAGCCAATCCATCAAAGCCTTTTTTGTATTTCTTGGGTGGTGACGGGGTTTTGTCCATTGTTGATTCAGCTGACTTCTCCCTCAAATGGTCTTTGCCTCTATCAGATGATAAATTGCGTTCTGGCATTACGGACTCTGAAGGTGAGAGACTATTTGTAGGAGCAAGTGATGGCTACATCCGCATTCTCGAGACGGATTACTACAATGTGCTAAATGAAAAGCTAGCCCATGATGGTGGAGTATACGATATGGCATGGCTAAGCCCTAAAGAATTATTAACCGTCGGAAGAGATGGTCATATCCGACTCTGGGATAATAGGGATAGTGAGATCATAGAAAGAGAGGCTATTCCCGCACATAACTTTGCTATTTATTCTCTGGAAATTTCTCCGTCGGGAAAATATTTTGCCACAGGAAGCAGAGACAAGACTGTGAAAATTTGGAATCCTGATGACTTGAAACATCCATTGAGAATTTCCCGAAAGGGACCGCTGGGTCATACACATTCGGTAAATGCAGTGAAGTGGATAAACGATGGATTACTTGTAAGCGCAGGAGATGATCGAGACCTGTATTTTTGGACTATTTCAAATTCATAATGGTCAACCCACTTCTTAGTTTAGGTTCTATGAAAGTGCTTTTTGGTGGCATAGTACTCGCCTCATCTGAGATAGCGTAAAGTTCCTCTGCCGTAACCTCGCATAAGGTAAAAAGAGCTTTTGCATTGCCGCGTTCGATCGAGCTTTCGTAGGGTGCCAAACTCAAATTTCCGGGAATAAACTGAATCCGTTTATCTGTCTTCTGGTCGGTAATTCCCAAAATGGGCTCGAGTATTGTTGCGGTAAGAATAACGGAATCTAAATGACTCAAAGCAGATTCATCTCCTTCAAACTTTTTGAGTGAAAGCACATACCACCCACTTTTCAAGCGAAGTCCGAATTGCCTCTTTGAATGTGGAAGAAACTCACTACTCACTTTTTTGATAGTAAATTTTAGTCGAATACTATCCAGCAATTGATCGTCCTCGATTTCCATTCCTTTTCCAATAAGCCTGTGAAAGGGTGAAATTCTCAAAGTCTCACCGGGCATTACCAGAGCCATGGTATAATTATAGTCCTCCAAGCCGGTATGATCGGGATTCTCAGCTGCTTTCTTTTCGGCGAGGAGGGCCGAACTCGCCATCCGATGATGTCCGTCTGCGATATAGAGGGCATCCACTTTTTTGAATGCTATTTTTATTCGTTCAATATCCTCTTCATCGGATATGATCCACATGCGATGAGTAGTCTTGTCTGTAGTAGTAAACTCATATTCCGGTCTTTCGAGTCTCTTCGATGCTTTGAAGGCATCTATGGCTGAAATATGCTCGGGATATGTGAGTAAAACCGGTTCGGCATTGAAACCGCAAACATCCAGGTATTCGCAAAACATCTTTTCTCTTTTCGTCAGAGTCTGCTCGTGTTTTTTAATCAGTCCTTTTCGGTAATCTATTGTTGATACTCCACCGATGAAACCAATAAAGCTCGCCCATGGCGAAGATTGTTCATAGAGATAGAACGCCTTTTCATTATCGTTCAAAAGGTTTCTCTCCTTGATAAAAGATAAATATTGATCCCTGACTTTTTCGAATCTTTCACGGCTGTTCTTTTTCGGTTTTTCTCCAGTTGAAAACTCAGGGTTAATAATGTGAATGAAAGAATAGGGGTTTTCAGAAAGCTTTCTGTTTAAGGCAGCAGGAGTGTAGGAGACATACGATCGTGAAGCTACTAAGTGAGCTTTATCGCGAGGAGGTCTTACTGCCTTGAATGGAACTAAGTTTATCATGATGATCAGATGGTGGAGCGCGAAAATACATGATAGATTCTTACAAAGAAAAAAAGCCGTCTGCCAAAGGCAGACGGCTTTTTAAAATAATTAGTGAAAGCTTATTTAGCAATCATGAATTTATCGTTGATTACTTCGTTTTCAGTTGTCAAACGGTAGATATACACACCATTAGGCAGTGCAGAACCATCAAACTCGAAGCGGTACTCATTGTTTGGTTGAGCAACTCCAGTGAAGATTGCATCTACCAAACGGCCACTCATGTCAAATACTTCAAGTGTAGTGTATCCTTCTTCTACAACAGTAAACGTCACATTAGACTGACCTTCTGTTGGGTTTGGTAAAGAAGAGATAGCTGAACCTGGAGTAGTAAACTGTTGCCATGAGCTGTAAGGACCTGCTACTAAAGGATCAACTGAACAACCACAACGTACTCTCCACTCGTATTCTGTGCTGAAATCCAAAAGGTAACCAGGGATTTCAGTACTGCTTACGTCTTCGCCAAGAATAGTAGTTTTAGCTATTCCTTCTCCGGCTACAGAACGCAGTTGCAACTGACATCCAATCTGTCCTTCAACGGCATCCCATTCTACCAAGTAAGCATTGCCTACTAGCGTAGTGCTTAAGCTTTCCTCGTCAACAGCAGGGAATGGATCTGCACAACCAGACTCACAGTCTAGAGAAACGGTGATGTCACCAGCGTCAAAATAGGCGAATGTGCGTACATAGTAGGTTCCTGCAGCAGGAGCTTCCAAAGTTATACCTTCTCCAGAACCAGCACTTAAACCAGTGTCTGAACAAGCGATTTCCGTTAAGCTTCCGCAATCTCCGGAGTAGATAAAAAGGACGCCATCAATTAGGGATCCTTCAGCAGCTAAAACAGTTACTGTATAATTGTCAGAACCGTTAGCTTGGAATGCATACCATACATCTTCAGGAGTAGTCGATGCAAAACCGTTACAAAGGTTATTCAGGCCTTCCGTTGCACTGGCACCTACTGTAGTACCCGCAGTTGTAGTTCCGCAAGCAATATCAGTCGCTCCGTCGCAGTTGTCATTAGCTGGCACTACTATGCCACCAGCACAAGAGCAATCTTCTTGAATCGTCTCTCCTGAAGTCAATGGGTCTCCATCGTCACAAGGGTCACCGATATTTCCATCAGGACAGTCAGTTCCGCAAGTAGTGCACTGAACAGTAGTCGTTACACAGTTCGAAGCTGTTCCACAAGCACCATCTGTATTCCAGTGTGCATAAAGGTCTGCACCACTGGCACCTGAAACGGTAACTGGTGATGTTCCTTGAGCAACAACAGCTCCATTGACAGAGTCAGTTCTAACAGTGATGTAACCACCTTCTACAATAGCGAACTCGATGTCTTCACCGGCAGAAACACCTGTGATAGTAGAGTACTCAGTTTGGAATGAACAAGTGCTGATCGTTATCAAAGCATTAGCGGCTCCACTCAAATCTGCAGAACCAAAAGATGACTCATTCAAACAATCACCCGTAAGTGGTTGGCCTGCGCAAACGCAGTCTTCACCAATCACATCTCCAACGGTGTTTTCATCACCATCATCACAAGCATCGCCGATGTTTCCATCAGGGCATTCCGTTGCACAAGTTGTGCATTGAACCTGCGTTTCAACACAAGTTGCAGCTTGCTCGCAAGAATCGTTTACGTTCCAATGTGGGTATAGATCTGCACCTGATGCAGCTGA
>JAPVXR010000025.1 GCA_027214385.1 Cryomorphaceae bacterium 1068
TCGCTTTTTTTATTCCTATTCGAACGGTTTCGTTTTGGAACCTCCGATGTATTCATCCAGTTTCTCGAGCTCTCTTAAATATGGCTTCACTGCGGGCCAATCTTCTTTAAAGATGTCAATGTAGGCTTGTCTTTGCACAACTGATTCCATAATGGCATCTTTCATCTGCTGTTTCTGGTCCTCACTCAAGTGCTCATTCGCGTCAAACTCGGCAAACTGATTGTCTCGCTCGGCATTTTCCAGGTCCAATTCGGCTTGGGCCTCAATTGAATTGGCGACGCCTAAAATCCATTCTTCAGTGGCGTCAAATTCTTTGCCTGTCCATCCTTGAGATAGCAGCCACTCGTTCCTCTCTTTGTAATAAGCCAAAATCACGTCTTCGTATTGATCGGCATTGGCCTCGTACTCGAGCTGTAAGTCGTGAGCTTTAACTCTGGTCTCGATATAGTTTTTGACCTTTTCCTTGGTTAAAGGGATTCGTTGCGCAGAATCGTTTTCGCCGAAAGGCACAAATGCAAGGAATACAAGAAAGGCAAATGTCTTAAACATGTTCGTTGAGCTTTTGGCTCGAACTTACGAAAAGATCAGGTCTGGAATCACTTGATCACTAGTTTTCGCGATACACCCGCTTTCTTGACGGGTTGAACATCTAGAATGTAAAGGCCGGGAGCAAAATTATCAAGATCGAGTCTCATTTGCGTTGCGACCGAATTTGACTCAAAAACCGTTTGTCCCGCTATATTGATAATTCTAATAGTCGCATTTGGAGCTAGTCCATCTAAGATGATGTAATCGTTTGCAGGGTTAGGATATATTGCGAAGTCTCGATCATCTATTATATCTCCATCACTTAGAGGGCCCTCAAAACCCATAGCATCAACCGATATCCAAGCCGTTCCCGGGACTAAGTCGCCAACTTGAGCTTCTACTCGAATGACGGTGTGAGTGAGCACGGGTTCGTTCTGTTCCATTGGAATGGATACCAGAGTCCATTCCTCTATTGAAGTGCCACTATTCCAATCAAATGAATTGAAGAGAAAATCATTGTTGTAAAAAGAGATGGTCACACTCACCCCACCAAATTCGGTTCCTGCTTTTACATAAAAGTCCAAACTGGAGGGAATGTAGTCAATCGGTACGGTACATTCGGCAAAGCCATAACCGCCTAATCCATTGTCAACTGCATCAACACGCATGGCAAATTCACCTTCGTATGAATCCGTATCTTGGTAAACAGCGGGAATTAATTGTCCATTAGAAGTCGTCCAGCCTTCAGGGTCAAGTTGCCAATTACCTACGATCCATGATTCAAAGCCCGGATTTGGAATTTGGGCGAGTAATGAGCTTGATAGAAAAACAGAAAGAAGTAAAAGAAAGCGCATAGTTGAGATTTTAAGGTTTGATAGTAGAGTGCCAAAAAATACAAAAGGTTACAGATACCGCTCTCTTATGATGGCTCATCCCTCCAAGTTTCTAACTTTGTCGGCGTTCAAAATTGAAATTATGAAATTACTTGAAGGAAAAGTTGCTTTGATCACGGGTGCTTCACGAGGAATCGGGAAAGCCGTTGCCAAAACGTTCGTCGATCACGGAGCGAAGGTTTGTTTCAGCTATGCCAGCTCTGATGAGAAGGCGCGCGCCCTGGAAGCCGAACTGTCTGAAGCAGGAGGAACTGCAAAAGGCTTTAAGTCCAATGCTGCGGATTTTAATGCTGCGCAAGAATTGGTTGATGCTGTAGTAGCCGAATTTGGTACAATAGACGTTTTGGTTAACAACGCAGGAATCACCAGAGATACGCTGCTGATGAGAATGACGGAAGAGCAATGGGATGAGGTGATGCAAGTTAACTTGAAATCAGTGTTTAACCTGACCAAAGCTTCTTTGCGCACCTTTCTAAAGGCACGCAAAGGATCGATCATAAATATGAGTTCGGTAGTAGGGGTGATGGGTAATGCCGGTCAAGCCAACTATGCCGCATCAAAAGCTGGAATTCTAGGGTTTACAAAGTCTGTGGCTCTGGAGCTGGGGTCGAGAAGTATTCGCTGCAATGCCATTGCACCCGGATTTATCGAAACGGAAATGACAGGAGAACTCGACGAGAAAACCGTTCAAGGTTGGAGAGATGCTATTCCTTTAAAAAGAGGGGGGACGCCTGATGATGTTGCTAACTTAGCTTTGTTTTTAGCTAGTGATCTGAGTACTTATATCACCGGGCAGACGTTGAATGTAGATGGAGGAATGTTAACATAATTGGGAAACTTAACACTTGAATATCCAACTTGGGCGCTGCTATTGTGCCCCATAGCGGGCTTGCTCTTTGCAGGCCTTCTCTATTTTCGCAATCGGTCTATCGCCGAATTGTCGAAAGGAGCTTTGTGGACACTAAGTACCTTGAGATTTCTACTCGTTACCATCGCCACTTTTCTTTTGCTTGGTCCGCTGGTGCGGTATTTCGATATTAGCTTCGAGCCACCCGTGATAGCTATCGTTGCTGATAATTCATCTTCTCTCGTCATGGGAGAAGATTCTTCAGCTACAGCCCAAAGTGTAAAAGATATTTTCAGTCAGTTGTCTAATGACTTCAGTGCAGATTACGAAGTAGCCACATACACTTTTGGCTCACAGCTAAACGAAGGCAATGAGATCGACTTTTCTGAACCGGTGACGGATATTTCAGCAGTATTTTCTTCGCTTAATGACAGATATGCCAATCGAAATTTGGGCGCCGTAGTCCTTCTTTCAGATGGGATATACAATCGTGGAAGAAATCCGAGATACCTCAATAATGGATTGAATGCACCGATTTATGCGGTGGCATTTGGCGATACCACTGTAAAACGAGATGCGAGAATCGCTGAAACAGCGGCCAATCGCATTGCGTTTTTGGGAAATAGCTTCCCCATAGAAGCGGTAATTGAAGCGGATAAAATGCAGGGTTCCTCTGCTCGCTTCTCAATTTCTCATAAAGGGGAAGTCCTCTTTTCTGAAACGATCGATTATAATCGAGAGGTTTTCTCGACTACTATCAGAGCGGTATTGGAAGCGAAAGAGCCGGGACTACAGCGATACTCATTGAGTCTCCAATATCTTGGAGAAGAATCGACTGAGATCAACAATACGACCTCCGTTTTTATTGATGTTTTAGATGATCGTCAAGAGGTATTGGTCCTTGGTAACTCTCCACATCCTGATCTCAAAGCGTTAAGAGAAGCGATTGTTTCTAACGACAATTACAAGGTAGAAGTCGCTTTAGCTTCAGATTTTGAAGGTGACTTTACTGATTTCGATTTGGTGATTCTTCATCAACTGCCATCGGCTACTGCGGCCGGTAGGAGGATTGAAAAAACGCTGAGCGAAGGGACAGTGCCAATTTGGGTCATTGTGGGAAAACAGACCACTTTGAATAGTTTAACGAACTTCGGTTTAGGTGTTTCTTTGGTGGGTAGGTCCAATTCTACAAACGATGTCAAAGGGGAGGTCAATACCAATTTCTCGCTTTTCAAGCTAGATGACGGCGTGAATAATTTGGTTCAGGAAGCTCCGCCGCTTCAAGTGCCTTTTGGGCAATGGTCACAATCCAATTCTACCGAAACTCTACTTTATCAAAAGGTGGGGAGAATTCGAACAGATGATGCGCTTTTGGTGATCAACTCTTCAAACCAAGGGAAGTCTGCAACTCTACTAGGAGAAGGCCTCTGGCGCTGGCGCTTGACTGATTATGCCATTAATGAGAATCATGAAGTTTTTGATTCATTCGTCGGTAGCTTGGTACAATATCTTGCAGTAAAGGAGGATAAACGGCTCTTCAGAGCTTATGGTCCTGAATTGGCAATGGAAAATGAAGCCCTCGTGTTCAGGGCCGAATTGTACAACCCTTCTTACGAATCAATTAATGATGCTGATGTGGAATTATTGATCAAAAGCGAAGACGGTACAGAATTCCCTTATTTCTTTTCAAGAACACCCCAAGCATATCGACTGGACGTGGGAAGCTTGCCTGCAGGCAATTATACCTATGAAGCCTTCTTAAACAAGAATGGAGAACGTCTAAGCGATTCAGGTAGTTTCGGGGTAAAACCATTTGCTCTAGAAGGTGCGAGATTAAGAGCTGATCATCAAACCTTGAATTTGGTTTCTGTCAATTCGGGTGGAGCTATTTACTATCCCGGCGACGTGAGCAAACTTATTCAACGGCTCAATCAAGGTCAAGGAGAACTAAAGCCTGTAAGCTACACCAACGAGATATTCAGTTCCATTCTTAACTTTCGATGGATATTCTTCATTCTGCTGCTATTATTGTCTGCCGAATGGTTTATCAGAAAATACTTGGGTAGCTATTGATTCAAACCAATAGTGAAGGCTTTACCCCCTGGATTATTCCTCTTTCGCGACGACTACCTTTTCTCTTGAAGTAAATCCATTTGAACCAACCACCTCTACTACATAAAGTCCTGAAGGCAGGTTATTGATGTTGAAAAAGGTTTTAGGAGAATTCACTTTATTCTTTTCAGTAATCAATTTTCCACTAATGTCGAATAGGCTTATTCGATCGATCACCTCATTTCCTGCGTCAATTTTAAGAACATCGGTAGCCGGATTGGGGAAGAGGGTCAACTCACTATTCCCAGTATTTTGTGTATCCAGAGCTGCACATATTTGAGTGGTTTCTGATGAACCAAATTCCGCTCCTGAAGCTAATATAGTCCCAAATTGATCTACCACCGAATATGAACCTTGGCCAAATCCGCAACAGAGTCCATCGTTAGCAGAATCGAAAATAGTAAAGTCGTAACAGCCGTCTTCTAAGCACTGTATTTCATTCACGGGGTCGTCATCGTCAGTATATGGACCTCCTGAAGCAATGACATCATTAAATTCATTCGTTATAGTCCAAGTAGTTTCACCAGGATAATTGTCCAAGTTGATGATGACATTAATTTCTAAGGCTTGATCAAATGCTTCGAAAGTTCTGGAGGCTACGTTTCCCAACTCATCTGTGTCTTCATCGCCATTTAATGAGATAATTTCAACGGTGAAATTATTAACTCCATTCGATGGATTGAATGTACCAAGTGATACAAATGTATCTTCCTGAGGAGCAATATTTCCCGACCACTCAATAGTTTCAATGCTCCCATTCAAGTTTACTTCGAGAACAATTTCCTCAATGGTTTCTATACCGAGGTTTACCACATTGACACTTGAAGTAAAAGGAGAAAGCTCGCAGGAGGCTGCGGGAATCCCTGTAATAACTCCTAGGCTTGCATTTAAATCAGGTAGGTTGGTATTGCACGAATTCGGTACGATCAATGTCCCTGAGCCCGATTGGTCCAAATAAAACCGAATTGCATTGGAGGGGCTATTCCCAAACGTCCAAGAAACGCCCATTCTGCCGTAATAGTCAAAACTACCGTTGTTTACATCTCCATCGCAGGCTGCCAGACCACCGGCTAGTTGACCGATAAGGAGGCCGTTTTGATTAAAGAGGGGGGAGCCCGATGACCCGCCTTCTGTTACACCTTCTTCCCACTGATCGATGAACCAAGTTTGATTGACAAAAGAGCCGATGTTTTCATGGTACGGCGCATCTTCTTCAAAGCAAATCTTTTTTACATCTCCACTGGGGTGATGGATTCCATAAGCAGAACTCACCGATCCCTGAGAATCAGTAGCGTCCCACCCTGAGTAGCAAACGTTGTAGCTTGATGGAGGAGCATCGTTCAATTCCAAGAGCGCATAATCACTTTCATTGTTATTTGACAAAAGCGTACCCCCTGAAATACTTTGGTTGGTTGGACCATTGTTTCCGCTGCAGCCCGGTGTTTCATGATTGAAGTAGAATATCCAGTTTTGGGTAAAGCCTGTATTTCCGGGCAGGCAGTGATTGGCTGTTAAGAAAAACGGAGTGCCGTCTTGAAGGGTATTGTTTACCATGGCTCCTGAACAAACTCCATTATTGTTCACGACGATGACAGCTACAGACCGCTTTTGAAAATCAATATCAATTTCAGTCGGACAATTCACATTGATGTTGCAATCGTCTGAGTTTCCAAAGGCCCCTTTTTCTTCTCTTTCCACATTCACAAGGATATCGCGGTATCCATGAGTTACATTGTTGATGTGCAAGTATCCTTCTCCTTTTACGTTTGCCGGCTCGTAATACTCGATAATGGCCTTGTCAGAAAAGATTAACCCCACGCCTAAACTGTTGTTTTTGCTGGTATTTTCGTGGGTGAAACTTCCGAGAAGCTGAGTCTTATCCTCCGTGTAAATGAAAACCTGGCCGCCTTCAGGAACTATGTAAGAGTCAAAGACAAAATTCAGACTCGTTGCTTCTTTTGAGTTTAATGCCAAACGCCATATACCATCGCCATTCTCAAGCTCGGTCCAAATACCATTGTTGTGGATGTCAATATCTACTTCAATGTTTTTTCCAAATCGATATGGAGCACTCTTTAATTTGTCATTAATGGCATCTTCTTCTTGCAGGGTTTTCAAATCTACCTCCGGAAGTTGATAGTTTTCGTAACTCAATACGTCTTTTGAATTCCATCTGTACGGTTCTCCTCCGTGGCTAATTTGACCTAATGTGCTCACAGAGAGTGATATTAAAAGAAAGCTTAAGACTGCGTATTTCATGGGCTTTAATAATTGTAATCTAAAGTGGTGTCGGTATTGGTGAGAACAAGAATGATTCTATTGGTCCCATCATATTTTAACGGTGACAAATCGAACCAAAGTTTTTTATCCATTACCCCGCGGCATCGGTCGCCATTGCTGTTGTGTTTGAGTGTTATATCTACTTCGGGAGGATATGTGGCAGTAAAGTCTCCGCTCGTTTCAAGTTGAAACTCGTGGTCCTCGCATCCACCTGAATAAGATACATCCAGCACGATGAAATCCCCCATCTGGCTAGCGTCTTTGATGTTGACCGGGTCTAAACCAATTAAGGGATCTACAGAAGGATCAATAAAAATAACCTGACTGTTAGCAGGAGGAGTAGTCCTCATGGGGGTAGAGCTCACGCTGCAAGCTACAAGGGTCAAGATGAAGGAGTACGAGATTACTTTGAGCATTCGAGGCGGAAAGGTAGAATGATCATCTGAGAAATGCACGCTTAAACTTATTCTTGCTTTGGATTCTCAGGAAATAAAAAAACCCCGGCCTCAGCCGGGGTGGTTTATTATTGAATGCTTAGTTTTTTCTCCAAGTCTTCCAGGTATTTTCGGAACTGTTTATCCGTTTCCTGCAAGTTATTGACGGTTCGGCACGCGTGTAGCACAGTCGCGTGGTCTTTACCTCCACAGTGCATTCCGATATTGGCCAAACTGCTCTTGGTCATTTTCTTGGCAAAGTACATGGCGATTTGTCTCGCTTGAACGACTTCTCTCTTTCTGGTTTTGGACTTCAACAATTCGATTGGCAAATCGAAATAGTCGCAAACAACTTTTTGGATGTAGTCGATGCTGACTTCTCGTGCAGTATTCTTTACAAACTTGTCAATCATCTGTTTCGCCAACTCAAGCGTAATCGCCTTTTTATTGAGCGATGAATGAGCGATAAGAGAGATTAACGCACCTTCCAATTCACGGATGTTCGTGGTAATACTGTAGGCCAGGTATTCCACTACGTCTCTAGGAAGGTCAATTCCATCGGCGTACATTTTCTTTTCAAGAATGGCGATTCTTGTTTCAAGTCCTGGAATCTGAAGATCAGCTGAAAGTCCCCATTTGAAACGCGATAGGAGTCGTTGCTCCATACCCTGCATCTCAACCGGTGCTTTGTCGCTGGTCAGCACGATTTGTTTGCCTGTTTGGTGGAGGTGATTGAAGATATGGAAGAACATATCTTGTGTTTTCTCCTTTCCGGCAAAAAACTGAACGTCATCAATGATGAGTACATCAATCATTTGGTAAAAATGACTGAAGTCATTCACATTGTTGTTTTTCACTGCATCGATGAACTGATGAATGAATTTTTCAGATTCTACATAAAGAACTGTTTTCTCAGCAAATCTGTTTTTAATTTCAATACCAATGGCTTGAGCCAAATGGGTTTTACCCAATCCTACGCCACCATAAATGAGTAGGGGGTTAAATGCTGTTCCGCCCGGATTTTTTGCTACTGCATATCCTGCTGAACGAGCCAGTCTGTTGCAATCTCCTTCTACAAGGTTTTCAAAAGAATAGTTGGGTTTGAGATTTGAATCTACATTGATCTTTCTAAGTCCCGGAATGACAAACGGATTTTTAATCTGTTTGCTTCCGATGTCCATCGGTGCCGATACCGGATTGTTTTTGATCGCCCGTCTGTTGGTCGTCGGAACCTTAACTGTGTAAGGACTTGAACCATTGTAATTGTTCTCCATGATGATGCTGTATTCCAAGCGGCCATCATCGCCGAGTTCTTTGCGGATGATCTTCTTCAGAAGATGAATGTAGTGCTCTTCCAACCATTCGTAAAAAAACTGGGAAGGAACTTGGATAGTCAATACCTGTTTATCAAGCTTTACGGGCTTGATTGGTTCAAACCATGTTTTGTATCCTTGGAGGCTAACGTTGTCCTTGATTAAGTCAAGACAGTTTCCCCACACTTCCTCGTGTTTATTACTCATTAGTTAGTACGTCTAGAAAATGGTTTATAATGCGTTTTACAGGTGTGGCAAAATTCCCATGCGCATCTGCCAATAGTGAGGCAAATATTTAGAGAAAAAAGTGAAAAAAAAAGCGATTAAGGGGTTGTGGAATAAAAAAGTTTTACAGTTGGGTTTTTTTTTCACAGTGCTTGATTTTATTGAGTTTCGAAGCTTTTTTATACTACATTCCCGCCACATCCGAATGAGGTAAAAGGCTAAGCCACATCAAAGTGAGTACTCGTGGCAAGTCGAACTTCAAATTCCTCGGTAAGAGGGTACGTAGTTTCCCAATATAAAGCATATTTGTTTTAAACAAGAAGAAACTCGCGTTTATTAACAATCGACGTGAAAGAGCAAGTTGATTTATGACACATACTACCACTTTTAGAGTACGCTATTCTGAGACAGATCGCATGGGCTACATGTACTATGGAAATTACGCTGCCTGGTTTGAAGTCGGCAGGGTAGAACTGCTAAGATCTCTCGGGCTGACCTATAGAAAAATAGAAGACGATGGTGTGATCCTTCCCGTGCGTGATTTTACCGTCCGTTATTTTAAGCCGGTCAAATACGATGATGAGGTTTATTTAAATACCAATCTAACAGATCTTTCCGGTGCTAAAATCACTTTTGATTTTGTTTTGGCGAATGCCCAAGGCGAAAAGCTGTGCACCTCGACCATAGTTCTGGTCTTTTGTGATAAGGATTCAGGCAGACCTACTCGTGCACCACAACAACTAGTTGAAGCTTTTGGAGGTTAAAGGCTTTCCAGCAATGCTTTGTAGAGCTTTTGCATTTCAGCCATATCTTCCTTGTGCACCTTTTCACCCGGTTGGTGATAATTGTCTTCAGGTGGCCCGATGAAGCACCAGTCCCATGCATAAGAGCTGGACTGTAAGGAGTTGCCGTCACTTCCACCTGCCTTCTCAACTTCGAGCTGGTATTTTACTTGGTTTTCTCTTGCAATCTCTAGAATGCGATTGACAAAACTTCTGCGAGGAATGCCCCGATCCCGCATAGAAATGGCTACTCCCTTTTTATGCTTGATCGAATCTGAAAGTAAAGTCACATCAGAGATCAAAGCTTGCTGCACTCCGAAATTGTCTTGGAGAAACTTTCCCGCAAACTGTGCTCCGCCTCCTCCGTGCTCTTCGTAAGTGGTGAATACGAGCGCTCCATTGGTAATGGTTCTAGCCAGTTCCAGCGCATTCCAAACCCCCAGTCTGTTGTCTAGGTAAGCACTATTGACATAATTCTTGGTCTCTTTCCAATCGGGAGCATACGTTAAAGTAGTTCCCGGATCGATGGTTCTGGAGGCCTCGTATTTGAAAATCTCTTCTTTTACTTTTTTGACCTTCTTCTTTTCAATTTTGAGGGTGCACTCAATTTTGCCTTTGGAATCTTCTCCGACCATCAAAGTGCCATCTTTTGCTTTTGGGCCACCGATCTTATATAGCACATTCTTGTAAGCTACCGTGAACCCAACTGTGTCGGTATGTGCCAATACGGCTGTTCGCGGTTCTCCGAATACGGCGATAACCATATCTTGAAAACCTGCACCCGAGTATACTTTGGGAGCAACTTTAAAGTCTTTTGAATTCTTGGAGAAATAGTCGAGAATGAAATCTCTCATTTTCCCTTCATCACCCGCCGTTGAGGGGATGGCACATAGTTTTTTGAGGAGCTCGGTGTTCATGTTAGCTGATTCCTAAGTATTCGATGCGAATATCGCTAAAGGCTTGAAAAGATTGGGCGACTTCTTCCTTCTTTTCGGGAAGTAAAGCCACATCTATCGTACAACTGGTCTTAAAGTCTTGATTTGACTCTTCCCAATCATGGGTGCGAAGTGTCAGCATCACTTCACTCATACGCTCATAACCGAAGTGCAGGCGATAATTGGCCATAAGCTGTCGCTCGATGATAGTGCTGTCTTCAATCGCCAGCTCGGCGGCTGTGCGATAGGCGTCGATCAGTCCACCAACTCCAAGTTTCGTTCCTCCGAAATAGCGAACGACTGCAATCAATACATTCGTCAATTCGTACTTCTCGATTTGTCCCAAAATTGGTTTTCCCGCGGAGTTGGAAGGTTCTCCATCGTCGTTGGCACGATACCGATCCATATCCGCTCCCAAGCGCCAGGCATAAGCCACGTGTCGTGCTGAGTGGTGTTCTTGCTTTACTTCGTTCAGAGCCGCCTCAATGTCCGTTTCACTTTTTACGTGAAAGGCATATCCAAAGTGTTTACTTCCTTTCACTTTGTACATGCCTGTACCTCGGGTCGATATAGTTTGGTAGTTGAAATTCAAGGACTCAATAAGGTTAGCATGGCGATGGCGACCAAAGCCAGTAAGATTCCCCAAAGCTTTCTCGGGCTGAGTTTCTCTTTGAATAAAGAGATCCCGACTATCGCCGAGAGGGCAACTACTCCCATGTTATTAGCCGGGATGGCAGCTGATCGATCAATTAGTCCACTTCCTAAAATTCTTAACAAGAAGTATATAGAGCCATAGTTAACCAATCCGAGGATCAATCCAGCGACTATATTTTTAATTCGAAGGCGACTTCTTTTAACGATTCCGCGGTATATCAAGATAATTGTACCGATGGTAGCAGCGATTCCAAAGGGTACGGGAACAAAGTCGGTGTAGGCAATATCGGAGGTGAGGTAATTCTTTTCGGTTAGGGCCAAAAACAAATCGAGCAAACCACTTCCGACAAAAAGTACGATGGGAGTTAGTGCTGCCAGATTAAGGCTGGTTTTCTTTTTTCCCGAAAGGGTGGTTAGCAAAACGGCAATGATTCCTAGTATTATTCCGGTAAGCTTGGCCCAGTGCCAGGATTCATCTTCATCTGCAATGAGAAAAAAGAAAACGGGAATGACCATTGACATCTTAGTGGCAATACCTGTGACGGTGACTCCATGCCGCTGACTGGTGATGGCCATGATATAAAAAAGTGTGATGAAGAGAACACCTACTATTACAGCATTGATCAGCCAAGGTTCTGCGAGTGTATAGTTTCCCCCGCCACTCGAATAGGTGTACCAAAATCCAAAACCCGAAGCGACGAAGTAATTGACAACGATGGCTTGAAAGGTGTCAATCTTGTATTTGCCGAAAAGGCTAAAAATGGCATAAATAGCCGTGGAGCAAATAATACTTAGGAGGAGGTAAATCATTTGTTGCGGTACAAAAAGACGTTATCCCTGCCGTACGAATACAACTCAGAATGTTCAAAAGGAATCTTGGGTGCTTCCAGTCCGCCATTGAGCGTTCGTGTAGACTGGATAATTCTCGCTTCGTCCCACATTCTGGTCAATAAAAAGTGTTGCAGGGTGTATGCGCCTCCTTCGATAATTACACTATTGATGTTTCTTTCGTAAAGTGCAGTCAGAGCAGACTCAGCCAGATCGTCACTTTCGGGAGCGGCGAAATCAATGAATTCTCTCTCTATGTTGCCTCTTTCTTCTCCAATGATTAAGGTTGGCTTACCATCGATTAAAACCCTGCGATTGGGGTTGAGTTCTTTATCTCCGACCAATACCACGCGCAGGGGGTCAGTTCCGTAGTAGTCCCGAGTATCTAGTGAGGGGTCGTCAATTTCCAAAGTCCTTTTACCAATGAGAATAGCTCCTTCTTCTGCGCGCCATTTATGGACCAACTTCTTTGTTTCAGGAGATGAAATCCAAAAGATTCCTTTTTTATCAGCGGCACGAGCACTATCCATATAGCCATCGGCAGACATGGCCCATTTTAAGATCACATAAGGTCTTTTCTTTTCGTGAAAAGTTCTGAACCTTCGGTTGAGCTCCTTGGCCTCTCGTTCCAAAACTCCCGTCGTAACTTCTATTCCTGCTTCTCGCAATTTTTCAATTCCTTGACCAGCTACTTTTGGATTTGGGTCTGACTGAGCAATGACTACCCTTGGAATAGCCGATTTGATGATAAGATCAGCACAAGGTGGAGTTTTGCCTTGGTGAGAGCATGGCTCAAGGCTCACATATATGGTGGTTTCTTTGAGGTCATCCGCGCTTTTGACCGAGCGAATCGCGTTGACTTCGGCATGAGCTTCTCCGTAAGATTGATGAAATCCCTCTCCGATAATCCTATCGTTCTTGACGATTACACTTCCAACCATCGGATTTGGTGCAACCCGTCCAAGACCGTTTTTAGCCAAGTCGAGGCAACGTCGCATGTAATGTTCGTGGCTCTTCACGTGGCAAAGAAAACAAGCTTGTCTGATAATTTCGGCTGATGGTTGAAAAAATACGTGAGAAGTGCTTTACATGACCTTTTAACTCATCTACCTTGGCAAGCTGATAATATTAGTCATGCCAACTATTGCAGCTCTAAAGTTGAGGTTCAGAGAGGAACTTGTCGGTGCTTATCCTGGCTTGGAAATAGACCATTTCTTTGCCATGGCAGCGTATGAGGTTCTTGGGTACTCCCGGGCTCAGCTTCAAATCAATCAGAATGAAACCGTCGAAGACTACAAAGTCGAAAAGATGGTTTCCATTTTAAAAGGACTTCAGCGAAATGAGCCGATTCAATACCTTCTGGGATTCTGTGATTTTTATGGACTGAAGTTTAAAGTAAATTCGCATGTGCTTATCCCCAGGCCTGAAACAGAAGAGTTGGTTCGATGGGTCTTGGATGAATCGGGAGACTCAATTCAAAACATACTAGACCTTGGTACGGGTTCGGGTTGTATAGCCATCAGTCTTAAAAAGGCCATGCCTCATGCTCAGGTATTCGGTGTGGACAAGAGTGTTGAAGCGCTGAATTTGGCTCAACAAAATGCTAGAATCAATGATGTTAGTATGGAGTTTTTTGGCTTTGATATTCTCAAGCAAGAGAGTATGGGGTTTATGAACTTCGATATTATGGTTAGCAATCCACCATACGTTACTTATGAGGACAAGGAAAGGATGGAGAAGAATGTACTGGATTTTGAGCCCCACATCGCGCTCTTCGCTCCGGAAGATGATCCATTGATTTTCTATCGAAATATTGTAGACTTGGCTGAGGGGCATCTCAAGAAAGGAGGAAAAATATTCTTTGAGATCAACGAAAGTTTTGGCCCCGAGATCCGTTCTTTGTTGATGGATCGCGGATTCACTTCCGTAGAAATCCGAAAAGACTTGAATGGCCGCTTTCGAATGGCCAAAGGAATCAAAACTTGAAAAAACTAGTATTCGTCCTTTTCCTATTCACCTGCTTCTCTTCGGTGGCGCAGTTTGATCAATCCGATGAGGTTTGGCTCATTGGCGGAGAACGCGAATTGCTTCCTTATCAAAACAAACTCAAGCCTGATTTTAGTTTCGATGCCAGAAGAACACTCTTTAAGAATCGATGGGTTCTAGTGGGCGGCTTGAAGTTTGGTGTGGAATACAAAAGAATTCACCGACTCGGAATTGGGGTCTATTTCTTGAACACCCGAATATTTGATGATGAAGTGGAGTTCATTCTCGAAGCAAATAAGATCGAGTACGACTTTGGTTATTCCACCCTATACTATGATCGTGTGCTCTACTTTAATAAGAAGTGGGAGGTAGGCGGCACACTTCATTTAGGCGGAGGGAAGGTCAAGACTTATTATCAAAATGAGCTTAATCCCAATGAGCGAAATACGGGCCCCGAGCTCAACTTTAGTGTAGCGGAGTTTGTCGCCTACGGTGAATACAATGTGCTCTATTGGCTGGGGCTGTCAGCAGGTCTTGGTTATCGCCAAGTATTTGGTTTGGAATATGACTTGGGAAGCGACTTTAGTAGTGCTATTTTTGTCATCAACTTACGCCTGAATTTGATTAAACTCGCAAGAAGTTATTTCGACGAGTCCGTTAAAGATGAATTCTGATCAAGCCCGCAAGCGAATTGAGGAGCTCAGCCAAGAGCTTCACCTGCACAACCATAGGTACTATGTGCTCAATTCCCCCACCATCTCGGATTATGACTTTGATATGATGCTGAAAGAGCTTCAGCAACTGGAAGAGTCATTTCCTGAACATGCTGACCCCAACTCGCCTACAAAAAGGGTAGGAGGAGATATCACAGACAAGTTTCAAAAGGTGAAGCATAAGTACCCGATGCTTTCGCTTAGCAATACGTACAATTTTGATGAGATCAGAGATTGGGAAAAACGAATTAAAAAAAATACCGACGACGAAATTGAGTACGTCTGCGAATTGAAATACGATGGTGTCGCTATCGGCATCACTTACGCGGATGGTGTGCTTTCAAGAGCAGTAACGCGTGGTGACGGTCAAACGGGAGAAGATGTAACCACCAATGTCCGAACCATTTCCACCATTCCATTGCAAGTGAGAGGCGATGTTTATCCCGATGAGTTCGAAATAAGAGGCGAGATATTTATTCCTCTTCAAGTCTTTGCCGATTTGAATGCCGAGCGAGTTGAAGCAGGTGAAGAGGCATACATGAATCCTCGAAATACAGCTTCGGGAACGCTTAAACTTCAAGACTCAGCAGTTGTGGCTTCGCGAAATCTCGATTGCTTTCTCTACGCGGTTTATGGCGAAAGCCTTCCTGCAGAAAGTCATATGGAGAACTTGAACTTGGCAGCCAAGCTCGGTTTTAAAGTTCCGGAAGAAAGCAAGAACCGTATTGCACTATGCAAGACCATTGAAGATATTGAGAGCTTCATCAACTACTGGGATAAGGAAAGATCAAATCTTCCTTTTGAAATTGATGGAGTCGTTATCAAAGTGAATTCCTATTCAGCACAAGAAGAATTGGGCTTTACAGCCAAATCTCCGAGATGGGCCGTGGCTTATAAGTTTAAGGCCGAACGCGTTTCTACAAAGCTTGAAAAAATAACCTACCAAGTTGGTAGAACGGGCGCTATAACTCCTGTGGCGAATCTTGAGCCCGTTTTGATCGCAGGAACAACCGTAAAACGAGCCTCATTGCACAATGCTGATCAGATAGAAAAACTCGACGTGCGAGAAGGGGATACCGTTTTCGTCGAAAAAGGCGGTGAGATTATTCCCAAGATCATTGCCGTTGATTTCTCCAAAAGACCCTCGGATTTGGTGAAGCATGAATACCTTACTCATTGTCCCGAATGCCATACTGAGCTTGTGAGAAGTGAAGGCGAGGCCCAACACTATTGTCCGAATTCTGATGGATGCCCTCCGCAAATCAAAGGAAGGATTGAGCATTTTATTTCCCGGAAGGCCATGAATATTGATGGAATTGGTACGGAGACTGTAGGTGAACTATTCGACGTAGGCTTGATTGAAAATTTTGCCGACCTCTACGACCTTACAAAAGACGAAGTGATCAAGTTGGACCGAATGGCCGAAAAGTCTGCCGAAAATCTCGTGAACGGAGTTGAGGCTTCTAAGGCCATTCCTTTTGAAAGAGTGCTCTTCGCGCTGGGAATCCGATTCGTTGGAGAAACCGTCGCAAAGACCTTGGCTCGCAAATTTAAGTCCATTGATGCGATCGTAGAGGCTGATAGAGATGCTCTGATTGCTGTCGATGAAATCGGCGATAGAATTGCAGATTCCGTAGTGGACTTTTTTGCCGATGATGCGAATTTAGGTCTGGTCAATCGATTAAAGGAAAAAGGCCTTCAATTTCAAATAGAGGAAGTTGAAAATGACTCAGATAATCTCGCCGAAAAGTCTTTTGTAGTTTCAGGTATATTTGAAATAGATCGAAAAGAGCTTAAGGCTCTTATCGAGAGAAATGGAGGAAAAATTCTAAGTGGAGTTTCCGCGAAAACGGATTATCTGGTGGCTGGTGAAAACATGGGTCCATCAAAAAGAACAAAGGCCGAGAAGCTCGAAGTTCCAATAATATCAGAAGCTGACTTAATGAAAATGATCAATTAAGGTGAAGTGGTTTGACGACATAAAAAAAGCTTGGGGCCGCAGAAAGCTTCTCTCAAAGATCAACAAGAGCCGAGAAACAGCTGTGTCCAATTTTCACAATGCCCATAGCGTAGCTATACTTTACGAAGAGAAAGGAGAGAGCTATTATATTTTGGTAAAGCAATACGTAAAATACCTTAAATCGGAATTTGGTGTGCGGGATGTTTTGGCACTTTGCTACATAGACGATAAAAAGGAAGTACCACACTACCACACGCACCGTTTGAAGTTTGATTATTTTCTGAAAAGTGAGCTCAATTGGTGGTATGAGCCCAGTTGCGACCAAGTGAAAAATTTCGTGGCTAATCCTTACGATATCCTCATTAATCTCGAGCGGACGCCCTCCTTACCTTTGGAATTTATCCAAGCTGAGAGCAATGCCAGATTAAAGGTTGGGTACTACAATCCGGATCGAGAAGATCATTTCGACCTCATGCTCGATTTGCCCGAGAAAGCCACTTTTGATGAATTTGTCAAGCAAGTCAATCACTACTTAACCCGAATTAACTATGAAAGAGCTTAATGGTGTTGGCGTAGCGCTGGTTACACCTTTTCAGGAAAAGGGGATGATCGATTTTGCGGGTCTTGAAAAGCTGGTGCGTCATGTAAGCACGGGAGTCCACTACTTGGTGGTAATGGGCACTACGGGTGAATCTCCAACACTCTCGGTCGATGAGCAAATGACCGTACTTGATTTCATTCTCGAAATCAATGCCGCTAAACTGCCTGTCGTTTTTGGAATTGGCGGAAACGATACCAAAGCCGTGGGTGAGCGCATGAAAAACTTCACCACGAAAGGGGTTTCTGCTTTCTTGACTGCAAGTCCTTCTTACAATAAGCCCACCCAAGAAGGAATTTTCAGACACTACAAATACTTAAGCGAAGTTTCACCATTACCTATTGTACTGTACAACGTTCCAGGACGGACAGCCAGCAATGTGCTTCCTTCAACTGTTATTCGCATTGCGGAAGAAACAGACAAGATCATTGGAATCAAGGAAGCTGCAGGGAGTATCGATCAAGTCAAAGAATTGGCGGTGGGACTTCCAAAGGATTTTATCCTTTTATCAGGTGATGATCCATTACTCGTTGAGCATATGGTCGCAGGTGGTCATGGAATTATTTCGGTGGTTGCCAATGCATATCCAAATAGGTTCCGAGCAATTTACGAGGCCTGCGCTCAAGGCCATTTCAGTGAGGCAAGAGAACTCCACGCGAAAATGATGCCCTTGATCGATGATCTTTTTACCGAGGGAAACCCAGGTGGCATCAAGGAAACCCTTCAGTATTTGAGTATCTGTGAAAACCATATGCGGCTTCCATTGTGTCCTGTTTCTGCAGGTCATAGCCAAAAGCTCTACCGAGAAATTGCCGAGTTGGGAGAGAAATAAACAATAGGGTTGTTTTTGATCTTTAGTAGGCATAAATCGAATGTTATGTCCCTGTATCGCCTACAAGATGAAATTCTTATAAACGCTCCTTTGGATGAGGTTTGGGATTTCTTTACTGATCCCAGAAATCTCAAGAAGATCACCCCTGAAAAAATGGCTTTCCAAAACGTTTATGAGCCGGATGCAGAAAAGGTCTATCCGGGAATGCTCTTGGTTTATAAGGTATCGCCCTTATTGGGAATTCCGTTGACATGGATTACTGAGATAACCCATGTCGAACCGAAAAAGCGATTCGTAGATGATCAACTCAAGGGGCCATTTGGAATGTGGCACCACATCCACGAGTTTGAAGAAGCTAAAGGAGGGACATTAGCGAGAGACATTCTTTATTACAGCATGCCTTTTGGTTTTTTAGGCACAATGGCACACTCTTTTACAGTTGCCAAGCAGACAAAGGAGATCTTCAAGTTTAGGAAAGCAGCATTGGAGAAATTATTTCCCAGTCATTAAGTTGACAATGGAATGTTCTCTTAGTATCTTGTCCCGTCAGAATCGAGTAAATTTTTGCTCGATTTTTTGTTTAACCTTTTATTTAACTAAATCATTTAAGATGAAGAGAATTTTTCTTTTTTGTGCAGCAATTGCGTTTTCCGCAACCTCTGCATTTTCGCAATGTGAAGCAGGAGTTGCTGATTTCTCGGCTACGGATGCAACGGTGTGTCCTGCCGTTAGCACAGAACTAACAGTAACGGGCATTGTTGTTCCCCCAGGCGGTGGTTTGGGAGTTGAGTTCATTCCCGTACCTGGGTCAGGTGCAGGAGGAACGGGTGCTTCAGTAGTTATAACTGGCTACGAGGTTGCAGATTTTGCTCCTTACATTATCGATAATGACATTCAAGGTGTTTTGTCTTTTAACGGACTTCCAGCCTTAGTTGGTGAGTGGGAATTAAAGCCATATGCTTTTGCCGATGCGGCAGACGTTTTTACGAAGTGTGACTCAACTGCCTCAGTTGTTGTTGATTTCCTTGGAATAGGAGCCCCAGGTTGTGGTGGTACTTCCGTAACGGATTGCGAAGCAGGTACGCTCGATCTTGCCGCTATCCCTACCGAGGTTTGTCCTTTAATTCCTTTCGATTACAGCGTTACCGGGGTTACTATTCCTAATAGTCCTGTAGCGGGAGCATTCAGAATTGACTTTGATCCTGTTCCCGGTTCAGGTGCCGGAGGTCCATTCGCTGGTGCGTTTGTTTTGACTTTCGGAGTTCCGGCTGGATCTGTAGATGAAGACATTCTTGTTGGTATTGATAATATATTGACTACTGCGGGAGGAGCTCCTGCTCTAACCGGTCAGTGGACTTTGACTGGTAGAATAATTACCGGAGCTACATCTTGTGATTCACTTCCACCCGTTACTGTTGATTTTCTATTGGAAGGAAACCCTGGTTGCATACCTGTTACTACATGTGAAGCGGGTGTTGTAGATCAGGCTGGAATCGACAATGATCTTTGTCCTGATGAAACCACTGACTACAACCTTACAGGTTTTACCATTCCAAATACACCTGTACCAGGTGAGTACATTTTAGAGTTTGACCCCGTTCCCGGATCAGGTTCAGGTGGTCCATTCGGAGCAGAGCCAGACCCTGCTTTCTTCTTGACATTGAC
>JAPVXR010000026.1 GCA_027214385.1 Cryomorphaceae bacterium 1068
TAACATCTGTAAATAAAGTCACAAACCCAATTCTAAATCAAATCCAAAACTGACTCGAATACGTGTCCCCCGCTGGCGGGGGTGGATTCGACGACCGGAGGAAGGAGAAGACGGGGGTGGGAAGTTTTCATCTTAAAAACCTACCAAAAAAGACGAATAGACTTCATGTCTCTTTTCTTAAAGCTTCTATTTGCCTTTCTATAACCTCACGAACCAGATTCATATCATTCAAAACCTCTTCATCGTTGAAACGAAGAACGGTATAACCGAGATTCTCCAATTCTTTTTGTTTACGGTCGTCTCGTATCTGAACTTCATCCAATAAATGGGTATAGCCATCGACTTCAATCACAAGTTTTAGCTCCAAACAAATGAAGTCTACAATGTAATTTTTTATCGCCCTTTGTCGTCTGAATCCAGCACCCACCATCTGCCGTTTGGACAAGGCATACTTCCACAAACATGCCTCAGCTTTTGTCATTGCATTCCTGTTCTCATGTGCGAAGTTTCTCAGATGCTTATTGTAGAAGTTGTGGTCAGACATGAATTGAATATAGCTATTCTAGTTGTTTCAATTCCCACCCCCGACCTTTTTTCGTTCCTCCAAAAGCCCACCCCCGCCAGCGGGGGACATCCTTAAAGTCATTTTTTTTGATGTAGGATAATAAGTGTTTTGACTGAGTTTATGACGGGATTTGTCAGAGACGGATGGATTCGACGACCGGAGTAAGGAGAAGACGAAGGTGGGCAATCCCTATCATCCTCCCCCACCTCGTGCCTCGGCACGCCCTACACTTCTTGACTCATTTGTAAATCTACCCAATAAGATGATTCGGACGTCGCGCAGCAATACCGGTAAAAAGGGTTAAGAGACAAGCTAAATATGGTAGGAAGTCTGACCTAGGAGAGCAATATAACTATGCAACTGCGCGCGTCCGTTTTTAGCCGGGGTTTAGCGCATTAACGGTACCCTCAAGCACGCATTAACTTGCGCAAAAATTGCCTTTCGACGTCCTTGACTTTTTTCTCCATTTTTGTGTCAACCGAGGGACCACAGGAACCGAGCTCACGAATTCCGATAAATTTATAATACTCATTAGTAACACAAAAAGGGAAAGAGAAAAATTCATTTCGAAGCAGATTCGGATCTAATGAAAAAGATGCACTTAGTTGATCCACTGTGCGACTATCGAACTCAAGAATTCCTTTTAAAGCAAACATTGATGAGTAAAACAACAGGAAGACAAAAGGTCAATCTAATGACCAAATTGAAAATTTGCCACAATGTGGGTCATCACCCTACGGAGGGAGACATGATCACGCACGTATTCTGAGTTAAGGATACCCTGCACCCGTTTGCGAAAAGAAACTTTGCTAAGAAAAAATTGTTTTGCTAAAACCGAGCACAAGGAACGATGCGTCTCTTTTTCTTCTTCTTGCGGTTGTGAACTTCCAAGATCATAGAGATCTCATGTGCTCCGCCGCTATAACCGAAGAGCCTGTTGATGCTGATATCGTAGCTATACCCAAACGTGAATCGCTTGGGTGCTTCGTAGCCCACCAAGAAGATAAGCGACTCGTTGTTTTGGTATCCCGGTTTATAGGGTTTCATGGGTAAGCCTCGGTACCACATTCCGAAATTGACGTGGGAGATCGTGAAGTATGCGCCCAGGTCCAGTTGGTTCCATTCGCCTTGCTGCTTATAGTTGAAGGCTACCCGTAGCTTTTTCTGCCCCAGGCTCTCTTCAAAGCTTTCAATCGGGATGATCGACCCACCGTGAATCGACAGTTTTCGAGGAATAATATCCGAACCTCCCAGCAAAGATTGGTTGGGCTCATTAATGCGGTGCAAAGAAACGCCCAACCACGATTTGGTATTGAAGTACAAAATACCCGCGGCAAAATCGGCATAGGCTCGGCTCAAATTCAAATTGGGTTGTGAGAGGCTGGTAGCCGACTCTCGGATGATTTGATCGGCAAAAAGAAAATTGCCATCACCAAAAGCTCTTTGGCCAAAACTACCCTTCACTCCCACTGCGAGATTCGACTTTCGGCTAATGGCTATTTGCTGGGAGTAGTAAACGGAAGCCACCGTATTGCTCAAATTATTGGCCCCCGCCACATCTTTCATCACCGAGACTCCCACCCCCGCGTTGATGTCGTCGATGTACATATCGACTCCCGCCGCTAAGGCATTGTATTCGTTTTCAATGCCCGGCCATTGCTTACGGTAGTTCATTACTACTCGGGTAGCTTGAATGCTTCCCGCGAAAGCGGGATTGAGGTAGAGGGGATTGCTGTATGGCTGTGAAAACTGCATATCCTGTGCGGACATCTCCACGCCAATCAGCATCAGCAGCATTGCTCCATATGTCTGCAAATGCCCCTTCATCATCTAATCAAGGTTATGTCTCCTACTTTGGTCGTTTCCGTGCCGTCGGCAAAGACAAAGTCTATGCGGTAGACGTATACGTCCATGGGACAGATGCGCTCGCGATAGGTACCGTTCCAGCCTCTTTCAATTTCCGTGCTTTCAAAGATCAACTCTCCCCAGCGATTGAAAATACTCATGCGGTATTCGTCCACGTAATCGGCGAAAGGGTAAAAAACGGTATTGTCCGTTCCTTGCGGATCGTAGTATGGATTATTGCCATTATCGCCCGGTGTAAATGCGGTGGGTATGGTAATGTCGTAGTCGATCTTGATCTCAACCATTCTGGTGATGCTGTCACGGCAACCAAATTCATTCTCGACCAGCAAGTCCACGGGATAGTTTCCAGGAGCAGGAAAGGTGTAGACAAATTCGTCTTGGTTTTCAAAAGTCTCACCGTTGATATTCCAACTATCCAGCACGTAGCCTTCACTCTCGTTCACAAAAGTGATGTCGGGAGTCTCAATGCTCGTGCTCCAAGTCGATGCAGAGAAAAAGGCCGTGGGAAGAGCAAAGACTTCAATAGGGATTGCATTGGTGCTCTGCACCTTGCAACCCTCTTGGGTGCTTATTTCCAAAAATACTTCGTAGAGGTTTGGATCGGTCAGCGTAAATTCAGCGGGATTACCCAAATAGGTATCACCGTTTGACAAAGTCCATTGGTACGTGAGTCCGGGTAGTGTATTCAAAGTATCTACCAATACCACATCCAGCGGTGAACAGCCATTGATCAGCACATCGGGCAAATCGGCTGTGGGTAGATCAAAAACGGTAATGGCAACTGAATCCGTTACGGCGTTTCCGCAAACATCGAGGACCGTAAGTTCATATACAACGGATGAATCAACCGTGACCGTCGTAGGTCCTTGACCCGTCAATTCAGGTGCGCTCCATTGGTAAGTGTTTGGTGGGTATGCTCCCGAATACTCGGCGAAAATGTCAACGGTCTCTCCAGGGCAAATGGATGTGTCGGGAGTGATGACCAAGTTCTCGGGAAACATATTGATCACCTCCACCACGATGGTGGCCTCTTGAGAAAGGCAGCCATTCTCGTCTTGGGCTGCCACCGTATAGACCGTGGCTGTATCAGGCGAAACAGATATACTTCCTGTTTGCAAGTTAGATGCACTCCAGTTGTATATAATGGCTCCGGTTCCACCGGTGGCTATAGCCGTGAGATCGGTCGAAGTTCCAAAGCAAATTGTGGTATCCGCAGAAGCGGTAAGTATCAGCGGATCGGGTTCTGCAATCTCCAGAATGGTATCTGCGGTGCAGCCGTTTAAATCGGTTAGTTCTACCGTGTAGAACCCTTCTGCCAGATCAGAAGCGGCTTGACCATGATCTATTTGATCCGACCACGCATAGGTGTATGGCGCTGTGCCACCGGATACATCCAAGGTGATCACCCCGTCTTCGGCACCGAAGCAGGTAATATCGGTTTGTTCAAGAATGTCTATCGCGATGTCGGGGTAGAATTGAAGATCTACCGTGTATAGCGTATCGCAGGCAATGCCGTTGCCTGACGTCAAAACGGGATAGACCCCTTCTTCGATCACCGTACTTCCATCGGGAAGTTGATAGGATTCTCCTCGACAAATTTCCACATCCAAGGGAACATCAATCGGAGGAAGTACCGTAAGGTCAATCGTGAAAAGGCTGTCACATCCATTGATCGTTTGGAGGGCAACGGGATAGATTCCATCAGTCGAAACTTCCGTTCCGTCGGGAAGAGTATAGGTTTGTCCTGAACAGATTTCTTCCGTAAGATTGAAACTATAAGTTGGATACTCCTCCAGGATTATGGTTATGGTGCTGTCGCACGTATTGACCGTCTGAAAGGTAGATGTGAACGTTCCGGGGGTGTTGACCACGGTATTGTCCGGAAGGGTGTATGACCCGCCCGCACAGAAACCATCCTCAACGGTAGACTCATAAGCGTAATCTTCCACCAGCACGCACTGTACTTCCACATCGCCATTGGAATCGGTTACGGTAACACAATAGGTACCCGCGCAAAGATTCTCAGCAGTGGGAGTTGTTTGTTCGTCGGGGTCATCCCATTGAAAGGTATAAGGCGCTACACCACCCGTAGGATTGGCTGTAGCGGTTCCGTTACAAATAATAAAAGCAGGATCGGGACAGTTGGCATTGCAGGTTCCGTAAGTTGGTGGTCCTTCTTCATCCCATGCTCCGCCGTCGGGGATTCTTCTCAAACTCTGTCCTTGAAAAGTAGCCGCCGAAACATTGAGAATGTAATTCTTTCGGTCGGCGGGAAATTCATCGTAGTTGGCTAGGGTTCCACTGTAGGTACAACCCGGGCTGGTTGGTACGCAGGGATACTCATCAGTATTGGCTTGGCTAGCCCAGGATACGGCATCTTGCGGAACACCGTCGGCATCGTAAAACGCAAACCATCCACCCGCATTGGGGAACCACAATCGATTTCCCCCACCCACACATACTCCGGCACCCGTTACGACCAGTTCGACAACGTTACCTCCATTTTCAACCAATAGATTGGCGGGAACGGGATCGGCATTGATTCCTCTGATCAGCGCAAAACCTGCGGCGGGCACTACCGTTCCGGCAGGAATGACGTAACCACCCGAATAGGGATCGGGGTCGTTGGCATTGTTGCCCAAATAATAGCATGAAATATCGATGGGGCTGCAGATGTCGGGATTGTAGAGTTCTATCCACTCTCCTGCCTGAGTTCCGTTTCCACCCCACATCGATCCATCGTTGTCCGAAGGTGACAGCATCAATTCGTTGATCAGAATGCTCGGACCAAAATACCCACACCCTTCACCGTCGCATTGCGTATTGTCGGTAGAGGTGACACTCAAATCGATTTGGGAAAATAGGGAAACAGGGAAGCACAGCGCGAACATAAAAAGCACCAGTGCATTTATAAAGCCTGTGAAAAGTTTGAACATACCGCAATCCCTTAGGCGGTGTTTACGAAAATTCAGAGCAAAGGTTTTACAGTAGAATCGATCGGACGCCTTAGAACCACGTGGCTTTGAGATTCATTTCGCGAGGCAACTCAGAACCAGTTAGTTCAGGGAATTGATCGAGACTTTGAGTTAATCGGGAGTTCGCTTCAGTTCGGCTGCGCTCACTGACCACGCTCACTTTTTGTCCACGGAACTGCACCAATGGGCACGAATGGATTCGAATGGATATAAATG
>JAPVXR010000027.1 GCA_027214385.1 Cryomorphaceae bacterium 1068
ATTAGCAACAAGTAAAGGAAGTAAAAACAGTCTAAAATCAAGAAAAGGAAGGCTTTAGCGTACTATATGAAAAGTAATTACTTTCCGATACAAAACTTCGAGAAAATATTCCCCAACAAATCATCCGTCGTGATCTCGCCCGTAATCTCACCGAGGTGGTGCAGAGCGCGGCGGATATCGATGGCCAGAAAGTCACCTGAAATGCCACTGTTCAGTCCCGTGAGGACGGAGAGGAGTGAGTCATTCGTTGCCGAAAGGGCATTGTAGTGACGCACATTGGTTACCACCACATCGTGGCCTTCCACCATGATGGAGCGCGATGATTCGAGGAGTCGTTCGTTTAGGGCTTCCAATCCTACTCCGTCGGTGGCGGAGATAAGTTGCGCCTCGGGAATCGAACTGAATTTCTCTTTGACCTCGCTGAGGTCGCGGGCCTTGTCCACTTTGTTCACGACCAAGAGTAGCTCCTGATCCGATCCGATTTTCTCTCGGATGGAAGATAAGGCTTCGGCAATTTCTTCCACTTTCGTTTCCATGGCATCGACCAAATAGAGGACGATGCTGGCTTTCCCGGCCTTTTCAAATGCCCTGCTAATTCCGATGGTTTCGATTTCGTCTTCAGTTTCGCGAATCCCCGCCGTATCGATAAAGCGAAAGCGAATACCGCCGATGGTGGTTTCGTCTTCTATGGTGTCGCGAGTGGTTCCGGCTATTTCGGAAACGATGGCTCGGTCATCGTCGAGTAGAACATTGAGCAAAGTCGATTTCCCCATATTCGGTGCACCGAGGATGGCAACGGGAACTCCGTTTTTGATGGCATTTCCAGTGGCGAAGCTCTCCATCAAATCCACCACAATTTCTTGAATTGAATTGACTAAGGCTTTCAAATCATCTCGGTTGGCAAACTCCACGTCTTCTTCGCTGAAGTCCAGCTCCAACTCAATCATTGAGGCGAAGTGTATGAGTTGTTCGCGCAGCTCATTGATCTTCCGTGAGAAGTTTCCGCGCATCTGGTTCATGGCCAATTTATGCGCTGCTTGGGTGGAAGAGGCGATCAAATCGGCTACGGCTTCGGCTTGACTCAAGTCCATTTTGCCATTGGCGAAGGCCCGCATGCTGAACTCGCCCGGCTCGGCCATGCGGCAACCCGATGAGGTGTAAAGCTTCAGTAGCTGGCCTTGGATGTACTCCGAACCGTGGCATGAGATTTCCACCACATCCTCACCCGTAAAAGATTTGGGGTTTCGGTAAACCGCCGCGATAACATCATCAATCGCTTCACCGTTTTGTTTGATCGTACCGTAGTGCAATGAATATCCCTCTGCAACTGAGATATCTCTTGAAAAAGAACGGTTGACGATTTCTACCGCGTCCTTTCCCGAAAGGCGGATAAGCGCAATGGCGCCCATTCCGGGAGCGGTAGATAAAGCACAGATGGTATCGCTTTGATTCTTGAAATACATGGGTCAAAGCTCTTTTTGAAATGATTTTTATTGGATCACCAACTTTTGACTTCCCACTGCGTCGCGACCAAGAATTTGAATCGTATAAACACCGGGTAGTAGGTGGTTGACATCCATTTGGTAAGAGGAGTTTTGCACCAATCGTACTTGCTCTGAGACAACCAATTTTCCACTCACATTGAAAGTGCGAATTAGGTAATCCCCCGATTCGTTTAGGTTGGAAAGAATAACCTTATCATTAGCGGGATTAGGGTATAAGCCAAAAGTAAGTTTTTCGAAGTCTGAGTCACTCGAAAGAACCTCTGCACAATTTTCTAATTCTTCTCCCGGAAGGGCCACTGCGTCAATCAAGAGGCCCGATTGATCGGTCGAATTGTGGTGACGGAAGGCGACATAAACAATTTCTCCTGCATAGTCACTCATATCAATGAATCGACCTTCCCAATTCGTAGAACTAAGCGTTTCAGAAAAGATCTCGATAAAGTCTTCAGGTTGATTTCCATTGATGGCTATTTCAATAGAATAGAATTCATTTGGAAAAAATTCGCTAAAAGCAGAAACAACATAGTAGAGAGAGTCACCTTCGCTGATGACTCGTGGTGAAGAGACCAAGTAATTGTCAGGAGTGATGGCCCCGATTCCCGGTACAAACGAACTGCTTCTCATGTATTGTTCGCCGTCAAATGCTTCGACTGTGGCATTGTCGATAAACCAGCTGAAGATGTCGTCATCCTCATTGTATGAGATCCAGCAACCCGGAAGGGTATCTGCCTCAAAGCTCTCCGAACCCTCAATGAAAATAGGAGGCTCTGTGCAATCTTCGCCTCCCGAAAGAGTTATAAGGGTAGGGAATCCATTATTAGTTGATCCGGCAATGCCGCAGCTGTCTAATTCATTAATGGCTATAAGGTAAGTGCCCGACTCGCTGGCGGTCCAAGAAATGGAACACCCTGTTCCTACACCGAAAGCGTCGATTGCTCCTGAAGGCGCAAAAACCGTGTATTCCGGAGTCCATTCTCCTGCTCCGTCGCAGTGGTAGAATTCGTAAGTTCCTCCAGCTTCAAGGTTTGGGATTTCGTAGGCATCCGACTGCCAAACTTCAAACGAGTTGGTCGTAAGTGTATCTCCATTGCAAGGCACGGATGTGAAAACGGAGTATCCCGCTTCAGAAGTCGGATTAGTCCATTCCAAACACTGCGAAAACAGGTTAATGGAAAGAAGGCTGAATAGGGTAATGAGTAAGGTACTTTTTGGCATGGATTCCATTTGTGGTGCAAAGAAATGGAAATTTGCAGAGCCTTCTTCTTATAGGACTCTTTTTTCAGCGTCATATTTTCCTCCACCTTGGAATAGTGTGAGACTCTTTGTTTCTCCCTTATCGTCGAAAACAAATGAGATTTCTATTCCCAAGCCTTCCGTGAAAAAATCCTGTCGATTTTCGGCGAAAAGTTCAAAAGGTGGTTGCCCTGTCGCTTGAGCCATGAGTTTATCTCCTTCTGTAAAGACTCGGATTTCAAACCCCTCTTGAAGGACATATGTTCCTTCTAAAACTAGAAGGTCGGCAGCTTCGAGTTTCACGGCAATGCGGTTCTTTTCTACCCTTGGAGCCTTGGTTGAGCCTCCTCCTTGATATAGAGTGAGTGCCTTGGCCTGCTCTGTTCCTTTTTGGTGAAATACAACTTCTATTTCGGCCACTTTTGCGAAAAATGCGGAATCATTTTCGGCGAAGAGCTCTAGAGAGCCTTGACCTGTAGCTTGGCCCATCAGCTTTCCGTTTTCCAGAAAAATATTGAGGTCGAAGCCTTTTTGAATTTCGTATGTGCCCACAAGTCGTTCCAAGTTTTCCAAGGGCATTTCTATGGCCATTTTCGGCTCCGGAAGAAGGATTTCTTCACCGAGATGAGCGTGTAGGATGGCATCCAATACTTCGTTGTTATTGGATTCCATACAATTTGAGAGGACAATAGTGTGGAGGTCCAAATCTTTGAAATAATTCCAGGTTGCACTGTAACCGTCAATTCCACCATTGTGTCCGATAAAGACTTGTTCGTCAATTTCATCTGCATAAACTCCTAGCGCGTATTGCCCTTCATCAAAGTTTGTCTGAAGCTCCGAGGCTGACTTGCTTTCATAAAAGCCGCCGCTGAAAAAAGTCTTTGAAAAGGTGAATAGATCTTCTGTAGAGCTGTACAGAGCTCCCGCAGAAAAGGGAACAGATGGATCTACTTTATCAGCTTTTGTCCACTCGCCATCTATCACAATCAAACCTTCTGAAAGATTCTTGACTTTTTTGTAATTCATGCCCGTATGTCCTAGTCCTTCAGGCTTCAGGATATTTGCTTGGAGGTACTTCTCATATGTGGTTCCTGTAACTTGTTCTATAATAATTCCGAGTAGAACATAATTCGTATTGCTGTAAGAGAACATTGATCCGGGTTCAAATCCCAGAGGATAATCCATCACTTTTTCCACCAGACGTAGCGGGCTGATTTCCTTCGCTTTCCATTGGTCCATGTCGGGAAGTTCGGTGTAATTCTTAATTCCTGACTTGTGTGAGAGTAAATGACGAATAGTGATCTTGTCAGACTGAGGGAAAAGAGAAATGTACTTGCTCAATGGATCAGAGAGGGAGAGTTTTTCTTCCTCGAAAAGCTGCATGATGGCAATTGCGGTGAAGGTTTTAGTAATACTCCCAATCAAAAATTGAGATTCAGTTGTATTCAATTTGCTTCCATCGGCTGAAGCCGGACCAAGTCCTTTGTGGTAAACAATGGAATCCCCTTGAGCCACAAGCACGGTGCCTACAAACTTTTTTTGATCGACCATTGCTGCGAGATAAGAGTCGAGCTTGTCGTAATCTTGACTTGAGGCAAGGCTGCTCAGACCAAGGCAGGTTAGCAGTATAATAGGGCAGATTAACTTGCGCATTTGGGATTGGTTTTTATTTCAGTCGCTAAAGATGCACAATCCTTTTTTTCGGGTCAACATGGTTTGTTGAAAGCGGGGCTAATGATTATGTTTGTGCCCTTGAAAATAAGAAACCATGAGCGTATTAGTCAATAAGAATTCAAAGGTAATCGTACAGGGATTTACAGGTAGCGAAGGAACTTTCCACGCGAGCCAGATGATTGAGTACGGAACCAATGTAGTAGGAGGTGTGACTCCGGGTAAAGGAGGTCAATCTCACCTTGATAAGCCTGTCTTCAACACTGTTCAAGAAGCTGTAGACAAAACAGGAGCTGATGTTACCATCATCTTTGTACCACCTGCATTTGCAGCTGACGCCATTTTGGAAGCAGCTTACGCAGGAATTAAAGTGATCGTGACCATAACCGAAGGTATTCCTGTAAACGACATGGTGAAGGTGAAGGACTACATCGACGGAACGGACTCAACGCTAATCGGTCCAAACTGCCCTGGAATTATCACGGCAGGAGAGGCTAAAGTAGGTATCATGCCTGGCTTTATCTTCAAAAAAGGATCAATCGGTATCGTATCGAAGTCGGGAACCTTGACCTACGAAGCTGTAGACCAAATCACGAAAGCGGGAATGGGGCAAACCACCGCCATCGGTATCGGTGGAGATCCGATTATCGGAACTACCACCCTCGAAGCTGTTCAGCTCTTGATGGCAGATGAAGCTACGGAAGGAATCGTAATGATCGGTGAGATTGGAGGAAACCTTGAAGCCGAAGCTGCAAAATGGATCAAGGCGAATGGAACGAAACCCGTTGTTGGGTTCATAGCAGGAGAAACTGCTCCAAAGGGAAGAACGATGGGGCATGCAGGAGCGATAGTAGGTGGAGCTGATGATACGGCTCAAGCCAAAAAGGCCATCCTTCGCGAATGTGGAGTGCATGTGGTAGACAGCCCTGCGGAGATCGGAAAGAAAATGGCTGAAGTATTAGGCGTTACTGCTTAATTGCAAAGTTCTCGGTAGATTTTTTCAGAGAAAGAATCTATCGAATTGAAAACTGAAGATTACAGTGTAGTTCAATAAAATACAGGTTTGAAAAAAGCG
>JAPVXR010000028.1 GCA_027214385.1 Cryomorphaceae bacterium 1068
CTCCCGTCACCGTCAATATCGGCCTCCAATCCAAATCTTCACTCGCCCTTTCAACGACGAAATAATCATTATTGATCTCAGTAGCTGTTTCCCAATCTAAGTCAACATAGGTTCCCTTGAGCTCCGCGTCGAAGTAAAGGAGTTCGAGTGGGAGTGGAGACATGGAAAAAGGTGATGTATTAGCTAAGGCAATGTACATCCCATTCGTCACGGGGATGTCATTGAAAAATGCAACAAATCCATTTCTGATTTCAGAGACACCGTAAACGCTCGCATTGCTGAAGTCTTGAGGGATAGAGTTGTCGTGAACCAATAGCTTTAAGAGACTGGCATCATTGGAAAAATTTTGGGCATTATCGGAAGCACTGAAATTGATCAAAATGTCAGTAGTAGAAATTGGGTCTCCCGGGCTTTCAAAAATCTTCCAGACCTGTCCTGATCTTTCTTCGATGAAATCGGGTAAATCTGCATTCCAATAGGAGAATGGCCAAGTATTGGTAAGTTCTTCTCCATTGTGCCCCCAAACCAAATATCCGAATGATGAAGCGGAAGAAAATGTGGGGTTTTGAACCCTTAAAATCGCTGTTCCTTGTGAGTCGCCGTGGTAATCATCAATACTCGTTCTTCCCACACCGGCAACTTCTTGGTTGAATAGGTTTGGTCCCGATGCAAAGCTGAGATCAAAAATCTGCTCCGTATCTGTTCCTGCCAATGGAATGTTGTATTTCGCGGAGAGATAATTTTCTAAAATCGTCCGACGAGCAGGACTCATTTGAGGTTCATGAAATTTGATGAATTCAGCCATGAGGCCATCATATCCCGCATTTCGGTCATCACCTCCGCTGGAAACGCTGAAGTGAAACCGTGCTTGATTATTTACAGCCCCAAGACCTATATCAGCCCCGTGAGTGTATAGTCGGCCAACGGAGTTCTGAGGATCCGAGATAATGGAAGGACTGATTATGCCTTCTTCGCCGTTTACAAAGACTTGAATGGGCTGATCGGAGAAATTGTCGTAATGACAAGAGACCACATACGCTTCCCCTGATACAAGGTTCTGACTAGATCTTGCCCAAGTGGTTGATGCGACAATTTCACTATTCGAAGCGGCATTTTCATCGAATCCCCAAGGAGACTGTGGGCCATTATCAGTAAAATTCCAAGCTTGCATCCACAGATAGCCATTGTAAAGGTAAATCGAGATACCTCTGCCCGATCCGCCCTGCTCGTAAATGAGCGAGCAATTGGTATGATCAGGTGTGGCATTTGGTGAAACCGTGACCGATGGGACGAAGTCAGGTTTGATCACGAAGAAATAGGACTTCTTCTCCACAAAACCGGCTAGATTCGTAAAGGAATTGTCCTCAATGAGATAGCAGTCCGCTTCGCTCGTGTTTCCTCCCCTGAAATCAATTGCATTTCTACCATTGATTAATGCCTCTAAAAGTTGAGCTTCGGAAGAGCTATCGCTCTCTCTGGCAATTTCTATGTCTCTGGGCGAAAAGTTTGGCAGACTTGACTGATCTCCTGCCATGCTCATCCGATTGGCATCCATCCAAATGATATTATCAGAATCTTTTCCAACCCCCGAAGCTCCTTTCCATTGGAATGGTGAGGTATCAAGGATAGTATAAGTGTGTTCGTCGATTACACCAATGGCCGCATTTTCTGCACTATCCAATTGAAATATGATCGTCTCATCGGGCTCGGGTGAATTATCTGAATTTGATATACTCAGAGGGGAAATAAATGCCAGCGTATCGTCAGCTTGAATAAGCACAGGGCCTGAAGAAGCGGCTGTGTAATCCACGGTGTTTCCGCTGGCCGTTCCCCCTGTGATGGAGTAATACACAGTCACATCACGCGTCGAAGGCCTGTCAAGTTCAATAAATATGGCTGGATCACCTACGGATTCATATCCCGTTTGGTTGTCTGCCAAGAAAGCAGCAGTGGGCTCGGGATCTTCATCAACAAGAGTGACGGTATGTTCTAAAATATCACCGGAATCTACAGAAATGCCACTGATCGGTTCTATGATGAAAAGAAGTGTCTCATCGGTCTCATTTACAATGTCATCTAAAAAGGTAACCAATACGGTTTTAATATTTTCTCCTGGCCCGAAGATGAGTTCAGTTCTTCTTAAAGCTGAACTCCCTATCCAATTTTCTGAATTTTGGCAGGTGTAATCTTCACCATACGTAGCTGTACCCGAATCAGGGGCGGGTTTTCTGCGAATTTGAACGATCGACGTTCCCGAATCATCTCCCGTTCTGACTACGGAAAGTAAAATCCCCGGATCTCCTTCTGAACCAATGCTAGTGGTGCTTGAAAAACTGGCGCGGGGCTCAGGGTCGTCGTCGTAAATGGAAAACGTTAAAGTATCTCTTGCACCGATTTCTATCCCTGAGGTAGTATTTGGTCCGTTTTCTAAAATCAATAGAAAATTCTCCGTAGAAGGATCTTCCGCTACTAAATCGTTTTTGACATAAACACTTATCGATGTTTGACTCTGACCTATCGGGAACTGTATACCCAAAGATTGGTCAGAATAATCATACCCGTAATCAAGAGATGAAGAGGCGGATCCATCCACAAAGACATAATCCACTGCGAATATGTTGGACGGATTATTATCCGGGAGGAAGTTAAGCGAAAGATCCACTGTGAAAAGTGTTGAGTCGGGAAGCGGGTTTGTTTCAATTCCAAAACTTTCATTAACTGCAAATTGAACCGTAGGCTTGAGCCATGCAAGAGTAAAAAATGAATTATCTTGAAAATCATAGGCGATTTCATAATCCACAATGCCTACCTTGCTTATTTCCAAAACCTTAGTGTCGCTCAATGTGAAGTTGGGGAAATTTGGGCTCGCTTCGTCGATAAGTAGAACGAGCTTACTAAAACCTGCAGGTTTCGGAGGCAGATCGTTTTCATTCACTTTTAAAGTGACCGATGGAAAACTATTCCGCTCATCTATTCTCCATATTCTCTGCAATCGCCGGATATACGCACTGTTTGCAGGGACTCCTGCACTGGTGTACAAAAGGTTTTGTCCATTATGTCCCGTGAGAAAAAAGCGGTCAGCAGCAGAGTAGGCCGAACTCGGTAAGGTCGATCCAATCTCAAAAGGGTTTCGACCTTGACTCCTGTCGTGATACAATGCCGGGTCAGCTGAAGGATTAAAGGGTTGCTGCCCTATTCCAATGACCTCCTTTCCGTAGGCAGCTTGGTGATCATACTTGTCGTTTTGGATGATGTTGGCAAAATATTTTGCTCCGAGATAATTTTCAATAATGATCCTTTTTGAAGCTTTAAGGCTTTCGTTGTAGTAGCATAATTCGGCCAATCTCCCTTGAAATGATTCTGTGCCCGTAACATTGCAGTTTAATCCATCCTTACCTACAAACGCACTGTTGACAGCACCCAAACCTATCGGGTCAGGATGTGGAGACAAAGTCCCGATGCCGTTAATTCCCGTATTACTGCCATTGGTATTGGTCAAGTTGGCATTGTCGTACCTGATCTCATCGAATACTTGCCCATTCAACCAGCCTTTGATGTAATAATCGGGATCATTGCGATAGATAGCTCCCGCTTGAGGAGCATTGAACTGGATGGTCAAAATATAGGTGCTGTTCGGGTCAATTTTACGACTGACGTAGGTATAGCCCCATTGAGGAGTGTTGTCAAAATCAGTGGTACCGTCGTTTTGGATTCCTCCTTGATTTAAATCGTAGCCTCCTATGATCAAACTATCCGAATCGATATAAACATTAAACCCTCTATAGCAACCACCTTCTTCGTAGACGATCTGCTTACTGACCACATCGGTACTCGTTCTGAAGGCCATAAATACCGTTTTCTCAGTGGTAGTACCCCCTAAATTTAAATCGGTTGTGGGATTGATAAGTAAGAATTGGTTCTCTTCAAAAGTCACCACGGGATAACCATTTATAGTATTGGCAGGATCGTCTCTGAAAACCGGAGGTAAGCCGTTCGGCTCAGGTGTGGCATCGTCTGAATTTAGCGAGAGACTCACATCAGGCCAAAGTATTACGGGATCACCATCGGCCAAATTAGTCATAGTGGATGCATCCAGCCAAGCTCGACATGTGCTCTGACCGCTTAGTTCTTCACTTACCCCACCCGGGCCTCTCTGACTCATTCCAAAGCTGCAAATAGAACTCAAAACGAGCACAATAAGGACTCTGCGGATATTGGTCATGGCCTGGGAAAAAAAACGGTTTTGGTTAAAAGAGGATACTGGCTTGCCTGATATCAATTGAACTCCTCATTGAGAAAAAGGGCTGATGTGAAGCTCGTCTTGTAAATATACATATTTAGAACATCAACGAGTGACTTGTCTCGTTAATAAAGACTTACGTTCTTTTACTCTCTTCAACGCAGAGTCTTGCTACCACACAAAAAAATACCCTCAGAAATTTTTTCTGAGGGTATATCAATATATATATTGTTTGATCACTTTATTTCACAACCAACTTCTTCGTCTCGTTCAGCATCTCTGAATTGATCTGAATCAAATAAATTCCCGGTATCAAATCCCCGTACTTCATTTCGTACACATCCGAGTTGGCGTCGTAAAGCTCCGTCTGCAATAGCTTACCCGACAGATCGAAAAGCCTGATCTCCGTTCGGAAACCATTAAGTCCCTCAGGTATTCTCAAAAATACGGATCCCAAACTGGACGGATTCGGATACATAAAGACATCGTCGGAGTTCTCAACTTGATTATTGAATATCGCTACAGGCTCGCTATAGCTGAACTGTCCGTCGTAATCTACCTGCTTCAAACGGTAATACGACAATCCCTTCAAAGGCTCTCGGTCCTTCTCACTATAGGTCAGTAAACTATTCGAATTACCCGCTCCCGTCACCGTCAATATCGGCCTCCAATCCAAATCTTCACTCGCCCTTTCAACGACGAAATAATCATTATTGATCTCAGTAGCTGTTTCCCA
>JAPVXR010000029.1 GCA_027214385.1 Cryomorphaceae bacterium 1068
GGTCGGCACCACAAGATAAGAAATAGCCGTTGGGAGTGGAAGGGGAGTTTAAAAAAAAGGATTGGGCATCCCCGGCTCGATGACCAATGAAGTGGTATTGGGGTGGGAGGGTAGCAGAACGCAACGATCTGACTTGGCGCAATGGTGAACTTTATAATTACTGAAACACCATCAAAAGAGAACAAAACAACAAAAGGGAGAGTATTTGGACGAATAGGAGTCTCTTGCGGTACTCTTTTGATTTCCCTTTATACTTGATAAAAATGGCAATCAGGTTGGGAGTGGAGACTAGCAGCAGAAGTAACCCCGGGAACAATAGAATACTACCAAAGGGATCTTTAAAACCTAAATAGGATTGAATCCCCACCAAGATGTACCGAAAAGCAAAGGGCAGCGTCAGCAAACAGACTATGATACCGACCATTCTATTTTTCATTTTCAATGATCATTGCTTAAAAATACGCTTTACTTAATTCGGTACTTGTTGAATTGTTAGTTGCCTGACGGTTTGGTTAAAGCGCGTTTTATTTCGGTTTATGTTATGCTACAAATTGCTATTCTTTCGATACCCTTATAGGCTTTGCCTCCAATTGATAAGCTTGCATAACTTGCTTGGCTTCTTTTTCAGAAAGGTAATCCAATTCAATATGTGACAATACTTCATCTGCAGGAGCTGAAGATCTCATTAACAAGATCTTATAAACTTCTTTTTTTTCTTCTATGTTCAATTCACCCAGTTGAACATAGCTATTATAAGCATTGGCCATCGTCATCCAAATCTCAATTTCATTATCAGGATTGTAATCTCTCATAAAGTCTTCTATCCATTTTTCTCGACTTGTAGGGTCTACTTCTTTGAATGTGTTGTGCAGGTAGCTGATCTTTTCAATCTGTCCGGAAGTCAATGAATCTTGAATAATCGGACTTAGCTGAATGGTGTTCGGATCAATCCATTCCGTTTTGCCATTTGTTCTCTCAATTTTCTGTTGTTCATTTTGACAACTGACAAGGGCTACAAAAAAAAATAGGTATAGGATTCTATTCATCTCGTTTCTTTTAATTGTATTCAGCTGAGCGGACGGTTTGGTTAAAAGCGTTTATAAACCGCAGGGTAGCTATGTTTTATTAGCCCTTTTTACCCGCTGTTCTTTATTTCTTTCTTCCATCAATTATACTCTGAATTTTATCTTTCATTTCGCCTGAAATTAAGTGTTCCAGCTGTCTGGTTCTTATATTCAAAGCTGATATTACTTGAGGCTCACTTGTTCTTTCAAAGGTAAAATCTTTGTCTTTATCAATTCCAAGTTCTATTGACACAAGGTCTGTTTTTTTCATTGGATCAAAGTCCAATACGGTTTTGTCTTTGAAATCATATTGCTTTAACTGTCTGTCATTGACATAATATGCAAAAAGCGATTGATAATCGTCCGAGTCCATTTGATTATCTGAATTGTCGTCTGTGGAAGTTCCTTTAAATAACAAAACTTCTATTGTGTCGTTTTTCAAAAATGCCCAATGGGTAATAGCTACTTGTTGTTCAAAAAGATTTTGCGTTAACCCCTTGGAGTAGTCTAAATAGACAAAGTTGTTAAATAGTCCGTAATGCGATTGATATCGATATTCTCCGCTTGAAAATTTGAGTCCGCCACCACTTTCAAACCTAATCTTTTCATCTGTTTTAAGGTTTACTTGACCAACGGGGATTAAAAATTTTGTTTGTGCTGTGTCCAGTTGAAATGGCGAATTAAAGGTCACTTCTTGTGTTCGAACAAAACTTGCGCTGTCATTGGTGATTGCCGATGGGTTTTGAATGCGAATTCCGTTGTCATCTGAGTGAGAAAAGTCCATCAATGAGATTATTGCACCACCAATGCCAATAATTAAAGCAAGTCCTGCTGCAATGATTATTGTCGTGCCAATAATTGCAAGTAATTTCTGATTATAGCGAGTTAATTTATCCATTGTGATTTTTGAAAATACGAGTACAGCGGTTCGCGTAAGATGCCGCAGCTGACGGTAGTAAGTTATTCAGGCTTGTACAATGATATGCTCAGTATTTTATTTCATGAGTTGTTCAAATATGTAAGTAATGTCGCAAAAAATACGAGAATCTTTCTCCTCCGGTAGTCGCAATCTTATCCGCCAAATCCATTGTCCGGAAGTATCTTTTAAGTTTGATAATGACAACATTTTTATTCGACCACTTTCATTTTTTTCCACAAGAATTCTTCCTTTTTTAAATTCCAAAATCTCATATAATTCAGGATTAAAATTAGACCTCGCCCAATCGAAAACGTCTTCAGAAGCTAAGTTTCCGGATATGGTCATTGAACATTCGCTTGTGCTATCCTGTATTTTCCATTTCGGGTTTTCACCGTCCATATATCCGTACCAGCTTGATGGAAGTGAGACTTCAAAATCATGAAAATCAGAATAAATGGATGTGTCAGATTCAACCACTTCACATTCCTGCCCAATGATTTCATCGATAGAGATTTGGGCGTAAATCGAATTGCAAGCTAAAACGATTAGAATAACTAAGTAGGTTCTCATTATAATTGAGCAAAACGTTTGGCATAAAAGCATTTCAAGGCTTTTTAGGTTTGGTTAGCTTGCGTTTTTCTTTTTTGCTCAATCCAACGTTTGATTCTATTCCAATATTCCTTAGTTGCTCTCTTTTTTGTGATAGTGTCAATCGAGGAGTTCTTTCGTTCTTTATTTGGCCTTTCAACCATTTCTCACGGTAGTTTTCCCAAGTTTTGTCGTAAGGTCCTGGAAAGTCTCCATCGTCATAACCAAATTGAAAGTTACAATCACAAATATCATATGAAGGAGTTCCATTCAATCCATATGGTCGCCAATCTCTATTTTTTGATTTTGATCCACATACCGGACAATGGCAGAATCCATCGTCACTCACAAAAAGAGCAACAGTGAAATTATAATCCGAATTTGTGACTATCTCTTTTTTCATGGTGAAATCTAACGCTGCGTAGCGGTTGCGTATCTCTCAGGTTATGCCCTATACAGAGTGTTGTAGCGGGTATTTATTTTTTTAAGCTGCAGTTAAAACGTCCTGCTGCTGATATATTTCTCTTTAGTTTGTAATGCTCATTTTCTTCTGCCTCAAGTCTCAGATCACCCGTTAAATGGATAGAGTCCATGGAATTCTTTATGGTTAAACTTACGTGTTTTTTTGTCAGTTTAGAATGAAGTTCAAATTTCCCATCAAACTCAGCAAAGTCGGAGTAGTACACAATAATTGGCTCTACTAAACCATTTTTTTCCGATAGCCTAATACTGAGACCACTATAGTTAGAGCTTTCGAGAGTCACTCCTAAAGAATCTCCATTCCGCCAGCAGGAACATAAATCAAGAGTATCTGAATTGAACGCCTCAGTTATAAAATCTGAAATGATCCTGTCTGAAATCAAAACTTCCGCGTCTCCGTAATACTGTTGAGTGAAATTGTCGGGTCCTTTACAGCTAAGAATAATTAGGAGTGCAGTTATGATAAGTAAGAATCTCATTTATTTTTGGCCCACGCTAAGCTAAGAAACGTGTCCCGAAGGGCATGTTATCTTAGGTATTGTTAGCCAACGTTTTTCTTTTTTTAGATTAATTTAAAACTTTGAACCATCCTTTCTACATCAGGCAAAATTGTTGATTCATCTTCCCTTTTAATAGCACTCACGATGACGTAGCAATAACCGTTTTTGACGACTGCCCACTGGCGCCACGTTATGTTTTTCTCCTTAATGTCAGTCTGATAGAAAAGTCCAGTTTGGTTTGATATTTTTACTTCTTTCATCGAATCTGCAGAGATCTCAGGGTCAAACGGTTTTGCGAATTCTTCAGAAATTCGTCTTAGCGCCTGAATTGAAGTTTCCGATGAGTCAACATGGCCTGCAAAGTAAATGTCCATACCTACTGGCGCTGTTGGTGGTTTATAAAAAATATAACCCTTACGTACTTCTTTAATCCATTCTGGAGCTAAATCCAATTCATAAGGTAATGGTTTCGAGAATAACCAATATTGGTTTTCATGGTCATAACTCCATACACTTGAGGTTTGCTTGGCGATTTCATCGAACAATTCTCGTGGTGATACTTTGAGATCAGGATTAGGAAAAGATTGAAGCTTCGTAGCACCTACTAATGGATTGTCACTGTGTATGATAGCTATATTGACTGAATACAAGTAACTTGAGAATGCATTAAAATCACCAACACCCATCATGCTTGTTGTAATAGTCTTTTTTGACAAAAACTTTTCTTGTTTCTTGGTGAAACTTGAAGATTCCTGAGCATTTAGAATCCCTGCAAAGAATAAGACCCAAAGGGATACTGCGAATACTTTGATTTTGCAGATAAGCTCTTTATTCATTTCGTCCTTTCTTTTATGGTGGCTAACAATTGTATAACACGCACGCGAGTGCGTGTTCAGCTTATGGAATCACCTCTGCACAGCCAGAGCTAGCAGCATTTTTTTATGCCTGCGCTTCCATTCTGCCAAACTGAGGCAATTCACCCCAAAACCTTTCGGAAAGATCCCACTCTTCCTAAATCGGCTTTGGTCGGCACCACAAGATAAGAAATAGCCGTTGGGAGTGGAA
>JAPVXR010000030.1 GCA_027214385.1 Cryomorphaceae bacterium 1068
GGAGACAAAATCACGGATGTTTTGAGTAGTACCTGTTGGTTACCCACTCAAAAAATGAACTTGGGCACGTGTCCCCCGCTGGCGGGGGTGGATTCTGCGAGGTACGAGAAGAAGACGGGGGTGGGATTTGTCTTGTCCTGAAATAGGTTTACACAAATTCAGATAAAAATGGAAGAAGCCCTTGCGTATCGCAGTACCGGTGTTGAAAAAAATGGAGATCAGGTTGCTACCTCTTCGTCTTCTCGCGAGTGAGTTTTTCGTACTTTTCCCCTCGATGAAAACACCCTATTTCAAAAGGAGAAAATTTTGGCGTCGTGCACTCGCAGGCCTTGTTTTACTGCCCTTGCTTTTGTTTGGTGCGGCTCTGGTTTACCTCTACCAAAACCGTGATAGCATCATACAAACCGAAATTGCTACCATCAACCAAGGGTATCACGGTGAGATCAGCGTTGGGGCGACGCATATCGCACCTTTCAAGAACTTTCCTTACCTCTCTATAAAAGTTGACGATGTGAAAGTGATGGAGACCAAAGAAACCGATGCGGCCGCCATCCTTGAGGTGGCTGACATTTACGTCGGTCTCGATCTCAGAGATCTCCTGCAGGGCAATATCGACATCAAGAAGCTCCTGATCGAGGACGGGCATTTCGACATGGTGCTGCACAAGGACGGCAGCGATAACTTGAGCAATGCGCTGGCTATGGAAGGCGATACCACCTCCTCCGAACCGCTGCACCTCCACCTCAAAGGCATCGAGCTGAAAAACATCGACATCCACAAAAAGGATGAGAGCAACGGGCTTGATGTACAAACCCGAATAGCGTGGGCTACAGGCGGGTTTAAAAGCACCCCGCAGCATATCGCTGCCCACATCGATACGGAGTTTGAACTGAACATCATCAAGAACGGCGACACCACTTACGTGAAGCAAAAGCAGTTTGAATTTCATACTGATCTCGATTTCAATGAAAGCACGGGGATTTTGAGCATCGCTCGCTCAGAGATTAAAATGCCGTACGCCGATTTTGAGTTGTCGGGGATGGTAGACACCAAGAACCATATGGATTTGGATTTGGCCATCAAAGGGAGCAAACCCAATTTTGACCTCTTCATTGCTTTTGCACCCGAGGAGCTCAAGCCCATATTGGATCGGTATGAGAATGCGGGAAAGATTTACTTCAACGCGGTGGTGCGAGGTCCTTCGGCCTTTGGCTACCATCCCTTCTTTGATGTCAACTTCGGTGCGAGCGAGGCCTTTTTGGAAAACACGACTTACCGCAGGCGGATAGATGCGATGGGTTTCGAGGGGCATTTTACCAATGGCGCCGAACGGAATCCGACTACCATGCAGTTTTCCATGGAAAACATGACGGCCGATTTGGGAGAGGGCGATTTCACAGGTGCCGTGCGGGTCAAAAATTTTGAAGCGCCCGAAATTGAGATGAGTCTCGATGCGGATTTCGACCTCGACTTTATCGCCGAGTTTCTCAACCTGACGGAATACGAGGATGCCTCGGGCACCGTAGACCTGAAAATGAACTTCCACGACATCATTGACCTCGACCATCCCGAAAGGGCGCTGAGTAACCTGAATCAAGCCTACTACAGCGAGTTAACCGTGAAGGACCTGAAGGTGAACTCCGCAGACTTGCCCGCTCCTTTGAAAAGCCTCAACGCCCACGTGGTGATGCGCGGCCAAGCGGCCGAATTGGATCAATTTGAGTTGAAGTTGGGCGAATCGGATCTGTCAATCACGGGCTACTTGAGCGATCTGCCCGCTATTCTACACCAATCGCCAGTGCCCGTTACGGCACACCTCGACATTCAATCCAAGCTCTTGGATGTGGCCGAGCTCACGGGCTACACCCAAGGCGATACGGCAGGCATAGACGAGCGCATCGATGATTTGTCTTTGAGCTTGTCATTCGCATCTACCGCTCGCAATCTGGCTGTTTTCAACTACCTGCCTGAGGGCGAGTTTTTCGTAGACAGTCTTCACGCACGGCTCAAGCATTACCCGCATACCTTGCACGATTTTCACGTGGATATCCTCGTAGATGAAAGCGATCTGCGCATAAAAGACTTTACGGGCTACATCGATGATTCGGATTTTCACTTAAACGGCAAGGTGCACGACTATGCCTTTTGGATGCAGGACACCCTGTGGGGCGATGTGGACCTGGACCTGGGCTTGGAGTCGAAACGCCTGCGATTGGAAGACCTCTTTGCCTACCAAGGCGAAAACTACGTGCCCGAAGATTACCGCCACGAGGAATTCGACAACTTGAAACTGCACCTTACGGCGGGCATGCATTACCAACCATCGGGATTGCAATCCGTCGACGTAGACTTGGATCTCTTCGACGCCAAGATGCATCTGCACCCTATGCGTTTCCAAAATATGAGCGGACACTTTCACTATGAAGATGAGCAGCTTTTGGTAGAAAACTTTCACGGCGAATTGGGCCGTACCATCCTCAACGTGGATATCTCCTACGACCTGCGAACGGATTCGCTTCAAGATCGTCGAGAGAATTTCCTGATCTTAAAAACCAATTACATCGATTTTGATCAGTTGACCAATTTCAGTTCCGAGCCACCGAATTCAGGGTCGGAAGCGGCGCTCACTTCTGAAGATGTGGCGGAGCATGCCGAGGCATTTAATGTATACGAGTTGCCATTTAGCGATATGACCTTCGATTTGGACATCGGCCATTTCATTTACCATCGATTAGACATTCAGAACATCCAAGCAAAACTCCGCACCACGGAAGATCACTACCTCTACGTCGACACCCTGCAAATGAAAGCAGCGGGAGGAGATTTCAGCATGAACGGTTACTTCAACGGCAGTGACCCTGAACACATTTACCTCAAGCCACATTTGCAAGTAGACAAAGTTGACCTTGATCAGCTCCTGTTCAAATTTGAAAACTTCGGACAGGATGCGATTGTATCGGAAAACCTGCACGGGCAGCTATCTGCAACGGTCACGGGAAACATCCGCGTTTATCCCGACTTCGTTCCCGACTTGGATCAATCGGAAGTGCATATGGACGTGATGGCCTTGAACGGCCGTTTGGAGAATTATGATTACATGCTAATGCTATCCGATTACTTTGGTGATAAGAATTTGAGGAGCGTGCGCTTTGACACCTTGCAAAACCACTTGGACGTGATCGACGGGGTGCTCACCATTCCGAATATGACTATAGAGTCCACCCTGGGGCACATGGACATTTCGGGAAAGCAGGATATGGATAACAACATAGAATACTACGTGCGCATTCCTTGGGATTTGGTCAAGAAAGGTGCCATCAATCGGGTATTTGGCAGCAAGAAGAAAGAAGGAGAAGACCAAGGTGAAGATGAAATCGTGGAGGTGGATCCCAACGAAAATGTGCGCTACCTGAATTTGAAGATCACGGGTACTTTGGATGATTTTAAAATAGGACCGGGCAAGGAGAAGCAGAAAAGGTGAGAGAGATGAATAGTAATCTTTGATTGAATTTTATGTCTGGCCAATTGCCGCGGCTGGTATGGGTAGCTTCAGTGAGGCACGAACAGCAGACGGGCCTGCTAGCCGAAGAAAGGGGTGGGATGATTCATGTTATTCTCCTCCCTCGACAGTTTCAATCATTGAAACTGCCACTCCCTCAAGAGGGAGACAAACTCACGGATGTTTTGAGTAGTACTTGTTGGTTACCCACTCAAAAAATGAACTTGGGCACGTGTCCCCCGCTGGCGGGGGTGGATTCGGCGAGGTACGAGCAGAAGACGGGGGTGGGATG
>JAPVXR010000031.1 GCA_027214385.1 Cryomorphaceae bacterium 1068
GAGGCACGAGGTGGGGGAGGGTGATAGGGATTGCCCACCCCCGTCTTTCCGTTCCTTCGTCACGTAAATCCACCCCCGCCAGCGGGGGACACGTGCACGACTCTATTTTGTTATAACTCTCATATGTGCTCATTCATATCCATTCGAATCCATTCGTGCCCATTGGTGCACATCCGTGGACAAAAAGTGAGCGTGGTCAGTGAGCGCAGCCGAACTGAAGCGAACTTCCCACCTCCGTTTTCTCCTTCCTCCTGTCGTCGAATCCACCCCATCCGGGGGGGACACGTCTCGATATCCATTTATGGGTTTAATTAAGCAACGAAGCGCCATTTCATCGGCAAAACTTATATTGGACGTTTCATTTACCAATTTCATAATACCCAACTACCGATGATGAAAACCATTCTGACTGCGACTTTGCTCGTATTTGCTACCAGTACATTTTCTCAAGACAATACCGCTTATCAAAAACCTCCTCAAGAAATTTTAGACTTGGTGGATGTTCCCAGGGCACCGGGAGTGCTTTTGGATGATGAGAAAGAAAACATGGTTTTGCTGTACCGGGATCCTTACAAATCCATTGAAGAGCTTTCGAAAGAAGAGCTTCGTCTGGGCGGACTGCGAATTGATCCATCCACCAATATCGGGAGTCGCGTGACCTATTACAACAATGTAAAGCTCAAACATCTCGGTAAGAAGAATGCAGAGATCATTCAGGTAAAAGGGCTGCCCGAAAATCCCAAACTAACCAATTTCAGTTGGTCGCCGGATCAGAGCAAGATTGCTTTGACCAATACGACGGCAGAAGGAGTAGAGCTTTGGGTGCTGGACGTGAAGTCTGCTTCCGTATCAAAACTATCCAATGCCAACTTGAACGCCAATGTGGGGGATGTGATCAATTGGTTTGAAGATGGTAAATCCATCCTGGTCAAAATGGTTTTGGAGAACAGAAAACCCCTTATTGACACAGAATCTGCCGTGCCGACAGGTCCCACGATTTCAGTAAACGACGGTAAGAAAGCCCAAAACAGGACCTATCAGGATTTGCTCAAAAACAAGAACGATGAGTTCAATTTTGAGCAATTGGCCCTTTCAGACTTGTACAAGGTCTCGCTTGACGGATCGAAAGAACTGTGGCTGAAGAGCGATATGTACCGCAGTATTACCTTTTCGCCCGATGGGAGCTACGTCATGGTAGTCACCATTGAAAAACCATTCTCCTACCTGGTTCCGTACAGCCGTTTCCCGTCTAAAACCACCATCTACACGGCCGATGGAAAGGAGGTACAAACAGTACTGGAGGTTCCACTAATAGAGGATTTGCCGCAAGGCTTTATGGCGGTGAGAGAAGGTAAGCGAGATTTTGGCTGGCGAAGCGACAAGCCCGCAACCTTGACTTACACAGTAGCGCTGGACGGAGGTGATCCTGAAAATGAAGTGGAGTACCGCGATGAAATGTTTCAGTTGGATGCCCCCTTTGATTCAGAGGGTCGAAGCATGATGAAAACCATCAACCGCGCATACGGAGTAGATTGGGGGAAGGATAACATGGCGATCGCCTACGACTATTGGTGGAACACCAGAAATACCAAGTCATACATGTTCAACCCGTCGGATGCTTCTCAAACTCCGATTGTATTTGAAGACAGAAACTACCAAGACCGATACAACGACCCGGGAAGTTTTGTCTCAGAACGAAATGAGATGGGTAGCATGGTATTGTCTATTAAAGACGGTCAACTCTTTTCTATCGGAGATGGATACACCGCCGAAGGGCAGTTCCCATTCTTGGATCGATTTGATATCCAAACGCAGAAGAGAACGAGAATGTACCAATCTGAATACACCGACAAGGTGGAGGACATTCGCAGCTACGACGCTAAGAAGAACGAGCTATTGGTAAGAATTGAATCGCCGACGGAATACCCGAACTACTATTTCAGAGAAGGGAAGAGCAAGAAGCTCACCCAAATTACTGAGTTTGAAAATCCCTTTAAAAGCCTTCAAGATGTGGATAAAGAGGTGATCAAGTACCAACGCGAAGACGGGCTGGAACTCTCGGGAACGCTGTACCTGCCCATTGGCTACGACAAAGAGAAAAAGGAAAAGATGCCCATGATTATGTGGGCTTACCCCACGGAATTCAAGGACAAGTCGAGCGCCGGACAGAGCACCCAAAACCCCAATGAGTTTACTTATCCCTACTACGGATCGATGGTGTATTGGGTCACGCGCGGCTACGTGGTGCTCGATGATGCTTCATTCCCCATTGTTGGAGAGGGCGATGAAGAACCCAACGACTCCTTCAGAGAGCAGCTGGTGGCCAATGCCAAAGCGGCCATCGATGCGGTGGATGAGCTGGGCTATATCGACAGAAATAGAGTAGCGGTAGGGGGTCACAGTTACGGTGCCTTTATGGTGGCCAATTTGCTCTCGCACTCCGACCTCTTTGCAGCTGGTATCGCCAGGAGTGGAGCTTACAACAGGACCTTAACGCCCTTCGGATTCCAAAGCGAGGAAAGAAACTACTGGGAGGCACCGGATATCTACAATACCATGTCACCTTTTATGCACGCCGAGAAAATGAATCAGCCCTTACTCTTGGTTCACGGAGAGGCCGATAACAATTCGGGGACTTATCCCATGCAAAGCGAGCGCTATTTCAATGCACTGAAGGGATTGGGTGCCACCGTTCGATTGGTGATGTTGCCGAAGGAGAGTCATGGGTATCGCTCGAAAGAGAGCATCCTGCACGTACTCTGGGAGCAGGATCAGTGGCTGGAGAAGTATGTGAAAAATCGAGAGGTGATTGAATAATGGTTAGCTATTAGCTGCTAGCGATTGGCTGTTAGCTAGTTGCTTAGTTGACTTTCAATGAGCATCTGTCACTTCGAGTGCGGTCAGGAAGCATGACTGGGCGTGTATCGAGAAGTGGTTTTCATTTGTCCTTCTTCTGTTTTCCACTTTTTTGTCGTCAAAAAAGTGGAGCAAAAAAGACGCGGAAAATACCATCCTTGAGCTTTGTCTTTGCCGCACGTGCCATCTCCATGGCGACAAACTCACGGATTGAACTATTTTCCGATTTGCCACCGCACGGGGTGGTAGCGCTTTCTCAATCCTGCGCTTGCCCGGTGCATTCCTCTCAGCTGAAAAAGCTTCGTCGGATGCAGAAAAGGGAGGGCACGGGCTTATTGGCTTAATATCCTTGTTTCTGTCACTTCGAGTGCGCGCAGGAAGCATGACTGGGCGTGTATCGAGAAGGACATTTGAAGGAGGTTTTGTTTTTAAGAGGAGTTCTCGATACACCGAAACTCCTGGCGTCGTTTCGGCACTCGAACTGACAAGGGAGGTTAACACATAGTTCTCGTGCCGCTGTGTTGCCGTGGTTAAAAAAGTGAGCGAAGCGAACATCCCACCCCCGTCTTTCCTCTCCTACGTCGCGGAAATCCACCCCCGCCAGCGGGGGACACGTATTCGAGTCAGTTTTGGATTTGATTTAGAATTGGGTTTGTGACTTTATTTATAGATGCCAGGGCTTACGCGATCATATCCCCCTTTGGAGGGGGTACCGAGGCACGAGGTGGGGGAGGGTGATAGGGATTGCCCACCCCCGTCTTTCCGTTCCTTCGTCACGTAAATCCACCCCCGCCAGCGGGGGACACG
>JAPVXR010000032.1 GCA_027214385.1 Cryomorphaceae bacterium 1068
CCTGTCATGTTGACTGTAGCTCCTGCAAGGGTGAATGGTGATCCAACGAAAAAGAAAACATTGTTGGAAGTAATCTCTTGTGGATTCTCAAATACAGAAACACCTTGACCACCGCCGAGGCATTCTACCGTTACCGTTCCTGTTACCGTTTCGTAGCAGTCAAGCGTGATCGTGTAGTTGTAATCACCTATTGGAACATTTTCAAAGAGATCTCCCAGTATGGCACCAGTCACTATTGACTCGTCGTAGCCGTTCGGACCAGTCAAGTTTATGGTAGCTCCTGAAAGGGTGAATGGCGATCCGACGAAAAAGAATACGTTGTTCGTCGGCTCAGGGTCAATCGCAGTTTCATCTACAACGTCTGCACCTGCAACTGTTACACTCCCTAATCCGAGTGAATAGCACTCAGCCGTCACGGTAAAGTCATAAATTCCGTCGGGAACATTGTTTATAACAATTTCACCTAAGGCATTTGTCTGGCCATTGAATGAAATTGATTGAATCGTTGCTCCTTCAACAGGGTCATTTGATCCGCTGTCTAAAACTCGGAGCGTTACCGTTGATTGACCAAATGCTGCACCAGCAGCGATTAACAAACAAATAAATAAGGAGTAAATTTTTTTCATGTTGATTTAATTTGGCTGTATTAATTGTCCGGTTTATTTCTTTTTTCGATATCCTTGAGAATCTTTTTGATACCACTGGTGACTGATTTATTTTCTTCGACCATCTCTTCGAGAAGAGCGTCAAAAGATTTATCAGTTTCTTTTTTATCAGATACTTCAGTTTTCTTTTTTTTCACCTCTTTGGATTTAATGTGGGATAATATCTCATGATCTTTCAAAACCTAGTTTAGGTTCTTCTGTGACAAATGTAGAAGGAGAATAAAACCGAACATATGTTTTGCAATCACTTAGATACTACACCTAAAAAAGAGTTGGAACAACGTTACTACAAAAAAGGGTAAACAACTGTATATCAAAACTAAAACTGACTCCTTCAGGTAAAAGAATAAAGTAACTTAGAGCAGAGTCCAAACGGAAATAATTTTCTCTTCACAATCAATTCCGATCTTTTTTCGTAATCTGAATCGCTGCCTGCTGATGCTTTTCTCCGATTGGTGAATGATATGATTCAACGTTGAGCTTAGAATTCACTGTTCTTGAAGGTTGAGATTATTTCATGATCTCATTGTCAAGTATTACTTCAGAATGCAAGCTTTCTGCACACACTTTGAGTTATCAAGTTCCAGAAGGTTTTTTCAGTCGCTTGTTACCACCAACTGCGTCTGACACTCCCTCTCCTAAAAAGATCTCTTGATGTCAGTGAAGAAATTTCTTGTTGATCGGATATATGTTCTTGGATTGAAGCCTGATATCCCAATAAGTACAGTTTAATCTGTTTTTTTTAGTTCCTTCAGATTAACAAATACACCTGTCCGTGAATCTTACAAATCTGTGCAAAAAAAGCCTGTGTCAGAAATACAAGTTTAAAATCAACGTCGAATGCAAGACGCAGGGATAAGTCTATCCCAATGATAAAGTTTGATTTTTTTATGCCTCATATTCGCTCAAGAAAAAAGCGATGCAGGAATTCCTGCATCGCCTTCTCTAAGTCAAAAGTGACTCGTTTATGATATCAACTCTTACTGCATCAAAAGTCTGATTGACTCACGGCTCTCTCCTTTAAGTACTTCTACGATGTAAAAGCCGTTTTCTAACTCATTCAAGTTCAAGTTAACATTGTTCAAGCCTTCGTTGAAAGTCATTACTTTTTCAAAAGCGAGTTTTCCTTGAGCATCGAATACTTGAATCAATCCCTGTCCTTCTTTAATTGAATTATAAGATAGGTTTACATTGTCTTGTGCAGGGTTTGGACCTACACGAACCCATGACTCAGAAGCCTTCATAGCGAATAGTTCGCTCACAATGTCTGCGCCTAGACTAGCGTTACTCCATTGTATATCTCCATCTATTTGAGAAAGCGGAGAGTCAGCGTACGCATCACCCATTTCTTCCGTAATAGTTGGAGGTAAGTAGAACACAGATGCATACGGAGTGTACTGCCCTACAATTAATGGGTTTTGTGAACAACCACATCTCACTCTGTAGAAGTATGTTGTAAACGGAACTAATTGAGAAACGGGAGCTGTAAATACACTTGCATCCGGCCCTGGTTTGATAATACTGGCTTGCTGAGGTCCTGCTCCAACCAGGATGTTGATTTGACAGCCGATTTGTCCGGAAATAGGCTCCCACTCAAAACGCAATTTTCCGTTTGGAAGAATAGTAGCGTTTAAGCTTTCAGGGTTTACATCAGGGTAAGGTGACTCACAAGGTGTAGATGTTGGGATGCATTCAGACGTTGCTGAACAGTTGTTTTGTGTGAGAATCACGGCATATTCACCTTCTTCCAATGCAACGAAAAATTGATTTGTAGCACCTTCGATCGGCTCTTCAGTTGCACAATCAATCCACTGATAAGTTACCCCCGTAGCAGAGGAAATCAGAATGTTGCCCTCTTCTAGAGTAACTTCTGTATCAAGAACGATTTCTACTGGGATTGCAAATACCGATACGCCTTGTCCGCCACCGATGCACTCAACAGTTACCGAACCTGATAGAGTTTCGTAGCAATCAAGCGTGATGGTGTAGTTG
>JAPVXR010000033.1 GCA_027214385.1 Cryomorphaceae bacterium 1068
TGCGAGTGCGTCGGTACTCCTGTAATCCCGGGTCAGATTTGTGACCTGCCGATTGAGGTGAGCTCATTGCCTTACTTGACTACTGACAATACCATCAACTACTTTGATGATTATGAAAATGCTGACCTTCCGGCTTTGGCACCGGATGCCATTAGCAATGGTTTCAGCACCTTCTACTTCGGCGGAGATGATGTGGTGTATGCCTACACTCCTGAAGAAGATGGAATGATCGATGTGAATCTCACCAACCACGGCACGTGGGTAGGTTTATTCGTAATCACCGGTTGTCCATTTGAATCAACAGTTGGTTCACACACCGCTTCTGACAACCTCGGACGTGATATAGAAATGCTTCCTGTTACTGCGGGAACCACCTATTATATTGTAATCTCGACTTTCCCTTTCCCTCAGAATACGGCTTATGATCTTTCGATCAACGTTGCCGGATTTGACTGTCCTGATTTGGAAGCTGACTTCGGTGATCCTTGTGATGACGGAGATGATGACACGATCAATGACCAGATTACTCAGGATTGCGAGTGTGCGGGAACTCCTGCACCTACTACGCAGTGTGGTGACTATACCAGTGCACCTGGTTTGGACTTCGGTTCCGGTGAAGCCATCATTACTGATGACATAGAAGTATCGGGAACAAACGGAACCTTGACTGACCTTGACGTAGTTGTCGTAATCGACCACATTTGGACTTCTGATGTAGATGTTCGATTGACGAGTCCTTCGGGAGCGACGATTGATCTGATCTTGGATCCTTGTGGAAGTGGAGATAACATCAACGTACTCTTAGATGATGATGGTCCGGCATTGACTTGCGGACCTGTAGGATCAGACCCTGTTCTGTTCGGAACATTCGCTCCCGTTGGTAACCTCTCTGACTTCAATGGTGAAGACTTCAACGGAACATGGACCATCGAAGTAGAAGATGATGTTCCTACTATTGACGACGGAACCTTGGTAAGCTGGTGTTTGATTCCGACTTTAGAATCTACTTTAAACCCTGAGTGTGAAAACGCGATGATGGTAACGGCTACTCCTGAGTTTGCCGGATCAGAAACAGCCGTTTCTATGGCTGATGCGGTAGCTTCAGGAGATGCACAGTGCATCAATGCTGAGAATCCTCAGGCAGACATGTGGTTCTCTTTTGAGTCCGTGACTACGAACATGTACGTTCGCGCATGGGGTCTCAATGACTTTGATGCAGCAGTAGAAGTATACGACTCTTGCGGTGGTGAGCTTCTTAATTGCCAGAACGATGAGCCTGCGGGCGAGCGTGAAGTGGTTATTGTGACGAACACAACTGTGGGCGAGACATACTACTTCCGAGTGTATCATGCCGGCGATGTTGCTCCTGTAGAGCAAAACTACACGGTGGCTGTGGCTCACATCCCGTTCACTCAGCTTAGCGCTGATGACTGCGGAGTATTTGACTACACACCTGCGGACATGATCACAACAGATCTGCCGGTGAACCAATTCTTGCTCACCAGCTGGTACTTTGAGTTTACTGAACTTGAGGCTCCATTCAATACGTACGAGATTCTTTCGCCAAACGGTGCAAACCCCAACTTCATGTTGGAGTGGTTCACACAAGCGGAGTACGGAAGAACGTATGAAGTGAGAACAAGAGCACGCATGTACCAAGGACCTCAGTGGGGTGATTATGGTGATGCTTGCACCATCGGGTTCAGCTCAGTTCCTTTGACTACTCAGCTTATCGAAGAGCAGGCACTTGGATTCTACAACATGTGTGATGTACTGGAAGCTGATAATGTTCCCGGAGCAGAGACTTACCGATGGAAATTCTACACCGGTTTTGGTAGTGCACCGATCATCTATGATTCTCCGACTCGATTCTGTCAATTGGATCTCGTAGAAGGATTGCAGTTAGGTTCGCCTTATGGAGTTGTAATCAGGTGCCTGACACAGGGCGTCGTATCGCCAAATGGTGAAATACGCCTCATCGCGATGAACAACTTCGTACCGGATACAGAACTGGACAATGCCATTACCGATTGCGGAGGAACGTATGACCTCAACACGGTAGTAAGTGCAGTAAATATCTGCGCAGCTGAGTTCTACACCTTCAGATTCACCAACCTGACTGATGCCAATCAAGAAGACCTCCTCTACACAAGAGATGACGGTTTGAGAAGCATCAACCTCTCATGGGTAGTAGGGTTGAATGAAGGAGACACTTACTCCGTTCAAGTACTGGGCGGATCAGGTGGCCTGGTAGGTGAGTACGGAGCTGCTTGTGAAATCACGATAGCCGGAGAACAGGATGTGATCGGTGGATTTGCCGGAGGCAGCGAAGAGCTGAACTCGGGTGTTGAAATCGAGCTCTATCCGAACCCGACTACCGGAGACGAGGTAATGATGAACCTAAGCAACCTGAGCCAAGAGCAGCAGGAAGTGATGGTAGAAATCTACGACCTTTACGGTAAGAAAGTACACGCTGAAATCCTAGGCAACAACGGATCACAAATGAATGCCGTGATTCAATTGCCCGAACTCGCTTCAGGAATTTACACAGTGAATGTTGTGGTAAATGAAGAAAGAGTAGGTGCTAAGAAGCT
>JAPVXR010000034.1 GCA_027214385.1 Cryomorphaceae bacterium 1068
GTCAATGTCAAGAAGAAAGCAGGGTCTGGCTCTGCTCCGAATGGACCACCTGAACCTGATCCGGGAACGGGGTCAAACTCTAAAATGTACTCACCCGGTACAGGTGTATTTGGAATGGTAAAACCTGTAAGGCTGTAGTCAGTGGTTTCATCAGGACAAAGATCATTGTCGATTCCAGCCTGATCTACAACACCCGCTTCACAAGCAGTAACTGGTTCGCAACCTGCATCTGCAGCTGTAAGGAAATCAACTGTCACAGCAGTAAGTGAGTCGCAAAAAACACCTGCTACTACAACCCCACCAGTCAAAATCCACTCACCTGTCATTGCAGGAGCTCCACCTGCAGTTGTTAAGACATTATCAATAGAAACGAGAACGTCTTCGTTTTCAGCTCCTGCACCAGGTGCTCCAAGAGTCAAAATGAAAGATGGGTCAGGCTCTGCGCCGAAAGGACCACCTGCACCTGAACCGGGAACAGCATCAAAGGTGATGGCATATTCTCCCGCTACAGGGCTGTTTGGAATAGAAACACCAGTCGCAGCATAGTCGAAAGCTACGAAAGGACACACCTCAGTAGGGATTGTAGCCGCATCAAACGTCCCTGCCTCACAAGCAGTTACAGGATCCGGACAACTTCCACCGCCCAAATATGTGATCTGTGGAAAGCCATTATCTACAGTAAGACCGGTTGTCGCACCGCAATTTCCTGCTTCGTTAATAATAATGGTGTATTCACCCGATTCAGTAGCAGTCCAGGTGATAGCACAAATGCTTCCAGCGTCCAAGCCGAAGGCATCAATAGCACCACTTGGAGCAACTATAGTGTAATCAATATCCCACACAGTTCCACCTAATCCAACACCCGCAGCTGAATTACACGCACTGAATTCATAAGTAGCACCTGCCTGAACATTAGCCATCAAATAAGATTCTGCTTTCCAAATCTCAAAGGCCGTAATGGCATTGGTAGCAGGGGCCGGATCAGCGCATGGAGCTCCACCCTGGTTATTAAAATTGACGTAAGGCCCGTCATTAAAGGTCTCACACTGTGAAAACACAGAGGACGCGGAGAATGCAATCGCCGCGCAAAAAAGGAAAAACTTCTTCATAATAAATGGTTTAGTTAAAACAAAAGGTTTAAAGAAGAGAGTAGCATCATTTTACTCTCTTCCGAATTTGAAAGTACTTACAAAGCTTCAGATTATCAATTAAATGACAGAGAAAGATTTTCTCCAATGCTCATTTCCAAAATCTGAATAGCTCCTTTTTTAATAAGCCAGGTAAAAGAATGCACTGGTTTGCCCACCAAACTAAAAAGGCTGTGACAGGCAAGGGTATAGTACAAAAAAAAAGGGACGCAATTAATGCGCCCCTTCGATAACTATATCTGAAATGGATTATTTCAATACAACTTTAGAAGTTGAAGAAGTTCCATTTTCAAGTACTTCAATAACATACAGTCCTTTCTCGAAAGAAGAAAGATCTAAGCTCAGGAAGTTTGAACCTTCGTTTACTGACATGTTGTAATCAGCCACAGCTTTTCCAACTACATCAAATACACGAACGTTAACTAAACCTTCCAAACTTGCTTCATACTTCAAGTTAACCGCGCCTGTTGATGGGTTAGGGAAAACGTCAAATGACTTCTTCACTGATGAGCTTGCGCTCTTGCTAACCGTTCCAGTCATGATATTTGGGTTCTGGTAAACAGGATCCCAATTATCCATAGTCTGAGATACCACAGGTGCCAGTCTTACAGACCCTTTTTTAACAGACTGGAGACTCTCTGGCTGATCAGATACTATACTAATGGCAGAACCTGCAGGTGGGAAATTGAACACACTTACAAAATCGGAGTAAGGACCAGCAATTGTGGTGGGATTTTGTTGACATCCGCAGCGCACTCTGAAATTGATCGTAGCGAACGGATAAGGTGCCAATGCACCTACACCAGCTGTAAAGGAACTAGATGTAGGTCCTCCAACGATGATACTTGTTTGAGCATCAGGGTTGTTAATATCTCCAACTCGTGCATTTACCTGACAGCCAATTTGACCGTTGATTGGTGTCCAAGAGAAGGTGATTGAGCCATTTGGATTTTGCACTGCACTCAAGCTTGCGTTATCAACCGCAGGGTAAGGAGATTCGCAAGGAACAACACCACCACAAGCAGGGTCATTCTCGTCCAAGAAGTCGATCACTACGGCAGGAACGCTGTCGCAAAGTTCTGTTCCCGTAAGAATCGCACCACGAATACTCCATTCGCCTAA
>JAPVXR010000035.1 GCA_027214385.1 Cryomorphaceae bacterium 1068
GCTATAATGAAAGATTCGTTAAGGTTTAAACAGTGGATTTTGGTTTTTAGTATGGTCATGGTAATAGCCATTACATCTGCTCAAAACCTGATTCCTAATGGTGGGTTTGAGGAGGGTATCACATGTCCTAGTTTTGTCGGGAATGTTACGGAAGAATGTGCGAATTGGTATGGCAGTCTTTTAAATAATGAGGATGATGATCCAACACCAGATTGGTTTCATACTTGTGCAGAATTTGAATCTCTCACTCCTCCGGAAGTAGCTTTTGGCTACCAAAATACTTATGAAGGAAACGGTTATGCTGGTATTGTTACATATGGTACTAACGACTCGGATTATAGAGAGACAATTGCGGTTCAATTATTAGAAAACTTAATTGTCGGACAGACTTATTTAGTAGAGTTTAAAATATCAAGTCTTCCAAATAATGATATTGGGATAGGAACCAATAATATCGGTTACAATTTTTCCACACACCCTTACTATTTAGTTCAAAACTTTCCGATAAACAGTAGTCATTTTAATATTGATACAGTTATTCCTCTATCCGATAGCTGGTATAGCGTTTCAGAAGTCTTTATTGCTGATTCTACCTATTCATATTTTCATCTAGGAAACTTCTTTGATGCTTCTTCGATCAATACGGAGTTTGGAAGTCCTAATAGTTTTATGGGATACTATGTAATTGACAATGTTAGCATTACTCCAATTCTATCAAACAGTTTAGAAAGCTTTCAACATTTTAAGCTATATCCTAATCCGGCTAGGTCTATCCTCACAATTGAGAATTTACAAAACTCAACGAATATTTCTGAAATCGCTGTATTGAAAATAAATGGTACGCGTGTTGAGCGATTCAATTTCAGTCAAAGAAATATTCAATATGAACTTGATATATCTTCACTAAGTCAAGGACTCTACATTCTTCAGATTATAACCCCTAAAACCATGTATTATGAGAAGTTTATTAAGGCTTGAGCAATGGATTTTGATTTGCAGTATGATAGTATTATCTGCTATGACCTCTGCACAAAACCTTGTACCCAATGGTGGGTTTGAAGAAGGGATCATCTGTCCAACTCAAACTGGAAATGTTACTCTTGAATGTTCTTTTTGGTATGCAAGTATTACAGCACCAATTCAAGAGCTACCTACACCTGACTGGTATCATACTTGTTCTGAAATTGATCTATTGTCGCCACCTGAATTAGTTTTTGGAAATGAAGCACCTTTTGCAGGCGAAGGATTGATTGGTTTTGTAACTTATAGTGCTAATTTTTTGAATGCCCGAGAAATAATAGGCGTAGAACTGATTGAACCTTTGGTTATTGATAATTCTTACTTAGTTGAATTCAAAGTATCCGGAATGGAAAATCCTGAAGTTCTTATCGAGACAAACAATGTTGGCTTTAATTTTTCCACACACGAATTCTATGCTCTGTCGGAATTTCCTATTAACTCGAGTCATTATACCTTGGAGAGCATTATTCCAATAGAAGGCTGGACTACAGTTTCAGAAGTTTTTGTAGCTGATTCAGCATACAATTATTTGCATATCGGAAATTTTTATAATGATACTAATACAATTGCCGATTTATCTGAACTGCCCGATGGAAGTGCTTACTATGCCATTGACGAGGTTTCAGTTACCCCTTTGCTTTCTGTGGAAAATAAGAAAATCGCTCATGACAACTTTAAGCTGTATCCTAATCCAGCTAGGTCTGTTCTCAATATTAAGAATTTAGAATACTCAACGAATATTTCTGAAATCGCTATTCTGACGATAAATGGGCTACTCGTTAAGCAGTTCAATTTCAGTAAAATAAAAACTCAATATCAGATAGATATATCCTCACTTAACCAAGGACTCTACATTCTTAAAATTATTACACCTAAAAATAGCTATAATGAAAGATTCGTTAAGGTTTAAACAGTGGATTTTGGTTTTTAGTATGGTCATGG
>JAPVXR010000036.1 GCA_027214385.1 Cryomorphaceae bacterium 1068
CTGTTTGTGCAAACAATGCAGAAGTAAGTCTAAACGGGTCTGTAACGATAGCTACCGGTGGAACCTGGAGTGGAGGAGCAGGAGTATTCAGTGATATCAATATCCTGAACCCAACTTACACACCAAGTGCAGCAGAGATCGCAGCAGGAACGGTAACGTTGACATTAACTACAACAGGAAACGGAACATGTAATCCAACAACAGATGATGTGGTGATTACCATCACGCCGGCACCGGTTGTAGATGCAGGAATAGCAGATGTATTCTGTTCAAACAATGCTGATATCGCCTTGAGTGGTTCTGTAACAGGAGCTACAGGAGGAACATGGTCAGGTGGGTCAGGAACATTTACTCCTGACGCGAATGACTTGAATGCAGTTTATACGCCAAGTGCAGGAGAGATTACTGCAGGTTCGGTAACCTTGATATTGACCTCTACAGGAAACGGAAACTGCGTACCGGTGAACGATAATGTGACTTATACATTCAGCCCGGCACCAACGGCCGATGCAGGAACAGACCAAGTAGCGTGTGCGAACAATGCAGAAATCAACTTGAGTGGTTCGGTAACTGTAGCTACAGGTGGAGCATGGAGTGGAGGAACGGGAACGTTCGCACCGAATGCAAACACGCTCAATGCGGTTTATACTCCGAGCGCAGCGGAAATCACTGCAGGAACAGTAACGTTGACATTGACAACGACCGGAAACGGAGACTGCTTGCCTGAGAGCGATGATGTAGTAATCACATTCACACCGTCTCCAACAGCTAATGCTGGAATTGATCCAATCGTTTGTGCCAATAACTCAAACATCAATTTGAATGGATCGGTGACTGTAGCGACTGGCGGAAGCTGGAGCGGTGGAACCGGTACGTTTAATCCTGATGCGAATACACTGAACGCGGTTTATACACCAAGTGCAGCAGAGATCGCAGCAGGAACGGCAACGTTGACATTGACTACAACAGGTAACGGAACATGTAATCCGGTAACCGATGAGGTAGTAATCACCATTACGCCTGCACCGGTAGTAGATGCAGGAGCAGGAGAGGAGTTGTGTTCAAACAATGCCGACATCTCTTTAGGTGGTTCTGTAACAGGAGCTACGGGAGGAACATGGTCAGGTGGATCGGGAACATTTACTCCTGATGCCAATGACTTGAATGCAGTATACACGCCAAGTGCGGGTGAGATTGCAAACGGAACTTTAACACTGACGTTGACTTCAACAGGAAACGGAACGTGTTTGGCAGTAACGGATAATGTGACTTATACATTCAGCCCGTCACCAACTGCCGACGCAGGAGCCGATCAAGTAGCATGTTCGAACAACTCAGACATCAGCTTGAATGGATCTGTAACAGTAGCGACAGGTGGAAGCTGGAGTGGAGGAACGGGAACGTTCGCACCAAATGCCAATACACTGAACGCAGTCTACACACCAAGTGCAGCAGAAATTACTGCAGGTACGGTAACGTTGACATTGACAACAACAGGAAACGATGACTGTCTTCCTGCGAGCGATAACATCGTGATCAACTTTACACCTTCACCAACGGCGAGTGCTGGATCAGACCAGACTGTTTGTGCAAACAATGCAGAAGTAAGTCTAAACGGGTCTGTAACGATAGCTACCGGTGGAACCTGGAGTGGAGGAGCAGG
>JAPVXR010000037.1 GCA_027214385.1 Cryomorphaceae bacterium 1068
AATGGATTCGAATGGATATAAATGAGCACAAATGAGAACCAAAACAAAATAGAGTCATGCACGTGTCCCCCGCCGGCGGGGGTGGATTCGACGACAGGAGGAAGGAGAAGACGGGGGTGGGATGTTCGCTTCAGTTCGGTTCCCTTCGACTGCGCTCAGGGCAGGCCGCTCACTGACCACGCTCACTTTTTTAACCACTGCGGCACGACGAGTGATGATCGTTCAAGCATACGGATTGTCTTCGAAAACAAGATCAGCTAAAAGCTATCGACAACCGACCATCTACTATCGACCATCGACCAAAAGCTAATACTCACTCAACCGATCAACCTTCTCCTGCCAAAACAGCGAACGGTCTTTGAGGTCAAGCCCTTGCAAACTCTCCTCTTCATCGCCGAGCACTTTGTCGTAAAGACCGTAAGTTGAAAAAGTTTTAAATATAAATGGCAAAAGATCTACCAAAACAAAAAGGACGATGATAAACCACTGTGTCAATCGCACGATGGGATTGGATGCCTTGAGTTGCTCCAGCGCCATCTCTTGGTGGAGGTAGTCGGTAGAAAGCGAGAAGGCAGCCATACTGCTGTCTTTCCGGGTGGATAATTCTGCCTTCGCCAGACCGAGGCTTCTCTTCTCTCCCATCTGTTCGCGCTTTAAGGCTTGAAGCTCGTTTTCCAATGTCGCCAATTGGCGTATCTTATTCTCAGCCGACGGCCCTTTTCCTCTGAGTCCCGTCGTTTCGAGTTCACCATTGGCATTACGTATCACTTCACCGTCTATTTCCTTAGCCACGATATCGGCTTGTCGATTCCGCTCAGCTTGTTTCTCCAAGTAAAGGCTATCCATGGCAAAAATCCGACCGTCTAGGTTCTGAATCTCTCGGTCAAAACGTTGAGCAATCGCTGCCTGCTCAGATTGGAGGTTTTGCTCCATTTGATCAGCTACACTGCCATTGAAGTACATCATGACCAATGGATGAGAAATGACAATTCCCAAAATCAAGGCAAAGGCGAATCGCAAGTAGAAAGCAGGTCGGTTGAGCTCGGCTGCATCGCTGGTCTTGCGGCGGTGGGTAGAAACGATAAACCGATCAAAAGCAAAGATGATCAAGCTCCAAACGAATCCTCCTAAGATGGCGAGCCACAACTTGTCTTGAAGACCTTCCAGGGTGCTAAGTGCGTAAGACATGGAGACCAAAGCCAGGACGGCAGGCACCAGCACCAAACTACCGAAACCCATGTGTTTGATCTGTTCAGCTCTTCGGCACTGTTTCAATAAATCGATATCGCTTCCAGAGCAGAAAAGGAAAAAGCGCTCCATCGCAGTAAATTCTTGTCGTGTTTGATGCATGCCTAAATGTTTGTTTAAAGATGCCTGTCGCAACTTCTGTAAGCAAGTAAAACTTGATGAGCGGAAGTATTATTGTAGGGATGTTCTTGAAAGAGATAGCTTTAACATTGGTTAACCACTGTGGCATGGATTAGGTTGGGAGGAGTGGTTCGCTTCAGTTCGGCTGCGCTCACTGACCACGCTCACTTTTTGTCCACGGAACTGCACCAATGGGCACGAATGGATTCGAATGGATATAAATG
>JAPVXR010000038.1 GCA_027214385.1 Cryomorphaceae bacterium 1068
TGCTGCTATGGCCAGAGACCTTACCTCTACCTACAATGCGTGGAATTACACCCTCGATGAAGAGACAGAAGAGGTTTTCATCGCCACGGGAAATGAGCTTCCTGAAAATGGTTTGGAAATCACCCTACCGCGATTCATCTTCGGTGCTTCTTACAAAAGAGAGCTTGGAAAATTTGCCCTACTCGGAGAAATTAACGCCGCTCTCACCACAGATGGTCAGCGTAATGTTTTGATCAGTGCCGACCCATTGAGCATTGACCCGGTAATGGGTATCGAGGCGAGTTACCTCAGCATGATCTTTTTAAGAGCGGGAATCGGAAACATACAAAAGATCAAGACGTTTCAAGGTACTGAGGAATACAGTGTTCAGCCCAATTTGGGTGTAGGGCTTAGATTGGGGAATTTCTTCCTTGACTACGCCATCACCGATATAGGGAATACTTCTGAAGCGCTGTATTCTAATGTGTTTAGTTTACGCTTTAGAATATTTAAGCAGGCTCAGTGAAAAAACTCTACCTCCTAGGTTTTTTATTCATATCGACTCTTATTCAAGCTCAGCCATTCGGTAATGAGTGGATCAACTACAACCAGAAGTATTACAAATTTTCCATCGCCGAAGATGGCGTTTACCGAATCACATTCAATGACTTAGCGAATGCGGGAATTCCCATTTCAGGTATTGATCCCGATAATATTCAGCTGTTTGCCGTTAACGAAGAAGTTCCCATTTATATTGAAGGGGGCGAAGATGGGTTTTTCAACTCCACTGATTTCATAGAGTTTATCGGACACAAGAATGACGGCTCCCTTGAAACATCTCTTTACGACACGCCCGAAGATCAGCCCAACCCATACTACAGCCTGTTCAATGATAGTTTGAACTATTTTTTGACATGGAATACAACAGGAGACAATCTGCGTTTTCAAGAGAATGACCTTTCGGATCTGGATTCATATGAGCCAAGGGAGTTCATCTGGAAGCGTCTAAGACAGGTTTATAGCAATGGGTATTATCAGGGCCAATTGGATGCCATCGGTATATCCATTCCCTACTACACCAAAGGCGAAGGCTGGATGAGTTCCAGGTTTGGTATTCCACAGGGTAGCTCCTCCATCACGACAACTTTTAACACCATCGGGGTTTACCAAGAGGTAGGCGCACCTGCCGCTGAAGTCTCCTCTGTTTCAGCAGGGGTATCAAATGCACCTTCGGGGAATGGGAACAACCACTTCCTGCAAATCAGGTATGGCACCGAAAACGCCTTGGCGGTCAATTTTCAATTTCAAGGCTACGAAGTGAATCGCTTTGA
>JAPVXR010000039.1 GCA_027214385.1 Cryomorphaceae bacterium 1068
ATGGTATTGTCAGTAGTCAAGTAAGGCAATGAGCTCACCTCAATCGGCAGGTCACAAATCTGACCCGGGATTACAGGAGTACCGACGCACTCGCAATCTTCAGTAATTACGTCATCGGTGGTCAAAGGATCTCCGTCATCACATGGATCACCGATATCACCATCCAAGTCAGGACAATCATCTGAATTGATCACGATACTCAAATCATACGGCGTACTCTGAGGAGCAGCAAACGTTCCAACTGCGATATAGTAAGTAACCCCGGCAGTAACCGGAAGTGCTTCGATCTCGCGGAAAGTATCTGCGAATTCTCCATGTGCACCAACGGTAGATTCAAATGGGCAACCAGTGAAAATATAAAGTCCTGCCCAGGTTCCGATATTGTCCAATCGTACATCGATCTGCTGATCTTCTGTAGGCGTGTACGCATAGATAACGTCATCACCGTTTAAGTAAGAAGTGCTGAAGAATGTTCCTACCAAGATTCCGTCTGGAGCCAATGGCGGGATATCATTGAAGTCATAGTCATCTCCAAAACCGGCTGTGTTGTTTCCTGTATCAAAGTATGGCAAGCCATCTACTTCAATTGAGATACCACAAACCTGACCGGGTGGTGGAGGTGTACCCAAGCACTCGCAGTCTTCAGTAATAACATCATTCACTGTTGCAGGATCTCCGTCGTCACAAACATCACCAATATTACCCAAACCAGGGCAGTCAAGTACTACTTCTTCGCACGTTATTTCCATGTCAAATACACCTGCGTTTGTCGCTCCAAATCCGCTAATCAGAACGTAGTAGGTTGTTCCATTAAAAACATCGAATGTGATGTCAGCAGCAAACCCGCAAGCAAAATCACCATCGATGTAATCGTAGCATGTTAAGTCTTCACAAGTTCCCGTGAATACTGAAATATCAGTATCAAAATCGGTCAAAGGTGAATTGTCCTGACAAGTGTTTAAACGAAGAGTTCCGTCAATATCAGAGTTGAAAACATACCATACTCCAGCTCCTCCGTTTGCACCTCCACATTCTTCATTTTCAGTAGCGCCAAGGTTTGTTCCTGAAATGTTTCCGGTGTTGCAATCAATTTCGATGGCATCACAAGCCTCATTGTTCTCAGGTGGCGTAGCACAGTTCAGTTCAATTGTGAAAGTCTGCTCAGCATTTGCCGGACGAATTCTTACAAAGTAGTTTCCTGCATCGTAAAC
>JAPVXR010000040.1 GCA_027214385.1 Cryomorphaceae bacterium 1068
ATGGTATTGTCAGTAGTCAAGTAAGGCAATGAGCTCACCTCAATCGGCAGGTCACAAATCTGACCCGGGATTACAGGAGTACCGACGCACTCGCAGTCCAGTGTAATTACGTCACCGGTAGTTAATGGGTCTCCGTCATCACAAGGATCGCCAAAGTCGGCTTCCAAATCAGGACAGTCAAATCCGGCAATGTTGATGTTCAACTGGTAAGCCGTGTTCTGAGGTGCAGGCCAAGTCGAAATCACAACGTAGTAAGTCACGCCTGCTGTTACGGGAAGGTTTTCAATCTCACGGCCGAGTGCATCAGAAGCGGTGTGCGAACCAACTGTCGATTCAAAAGGACATCCTTCGATCACAAAGAGACCTACCCAGCTTCCGTGGTTGCTCAAAGTTACATCAATAAACTGATCTTCAGTAGGAGTGTAAGCATATACTACCTCATCACCACCAAAGTATAACGTACTATATCCATTGCTGATAGCATCAGGAGCCAATGGCGGAAGATCCGTTGTTTGATAATCATCGCCATAGTTAGAAGTGTTGTCAATGTCTTGGTAAGGCAACTCAGTCACATCGATCGGAATACCGCAAACCTGACCGGGAGGAGGAGGTGTACCCAAGCACTCGCAGTCTTCAGTAATAACATCATTCACAGTTGCAGGATCTCCATCATCACAAGCATCTCCTATGTTACCCAAACCAGGGCAATCGAGCACGACTTCTTCACAAGCTACTGATAGCGTAAAGCTTCCTTGTTGAGCGCTGAAACCATGCACCAACACAAAGTAAGTCTGACCTGCGAATACGTCTATATTATCAAGTAGTGTCGTATTGCCTGTACAAGTTGGGAATGTGTCGTCCAATCCACCAATACATACCAGGCTGCTTTCGCAGTCAGCTGCGGTGAAAACCGAAATTTTCGTATCAAAATCAGCTTGATTACAAGTTGAGAAGCTGGCAATTGCATCGATGTCAGGAGTAAATTCATACCATACGCCTGGAGCGGTATTTGAAGTACCGCATGTTCCTACATCATCGAAGGTTGCTCCGAGGGTAGTTCCTACTGCATCAGCATCGCATGAGATGGCCTCTGCGTTGCAGATCAAGTCATTCTCAGGTGGCGTAGCACAGTTCAGTTCAATTGTGAAAGTCTGCTCAGCATTTGCCGGACGAATTCTTACAAAGTAGTTTCCTGCATCGTAAAC
>JAPVXR010000041.1 GCA_027214385.1 Cryomorphaceae bacterium 1068
TCAGCTGCATCAGGTGCAGATCTATACCCACATTGGAACGTAAACGATTCTTGCGAGCAAGCTGCAACTTGTGTTGAAACGCAGGTTCAATGCACCACTTGTCCAACAGAATGTCCTGATGGAAACATCGGTGACGCTTGTGACGATGGTGATGCAAATACCGTTGGAGATGTGATTGGTGAAGACTGCGTTTGTGCAGGCCAACCACTTACGGGTGATTGTTTGAATGGGGCATCTTTTGGTTCTGCAGATTTGAGTGGAGCTGCTGACGCTTTATTAACAATCAGCACTTGCTCATACCAAGAAGAGTACTCTACTATCACAGGAGTTTCTGCTGGTTCGGACGTTGAATTTGCTATTGTTGAAGGCGGTTACATTACCGTACGAACTGATTCTGTAGACGGACCCGTTGTCGCTCAAGGAACATCTCCCGTTACCGTTTCAGGTGCGAGTGGTGCAGACCTTTATCCGCACTGGAATACAGACGGAGCTTGTGGTCAAGATGCCAGCTGTGTTGAAACGACCGTTCAATGTCTCACTTGTGGTACTGACTGTCCTGATGGAAATATAGGTGACCCTTGTGATGATGGTGACGAGAATACTGAAAATGACGTATTGGGAGAAGACTGTGTTTGTGCAGGTACTCCGATTCCAGTTTGTTTAAACGAAGCTGCCTTTGGAAGTGCGGATATTACTGCTGAAGGACCAAACGGTCAATTGATCACTATCTCTACTTGTTCTTACCAAGAGGAATACTCGACAATAACAGGTGTTCCTGCAGGAGAAGACATCGAGTTTTCGATTGTTGAAGGTGGTTACATCACGGTAAGATCAGACTCTTCTGACGGACCTGTAGTTGCTGCCGGTTTTAGTCCTCTTACCGTATCAGCTGCATCAGGTGCAGATCTATACCCACATTGGAACGTAAACGATTCTTGCGAGCAAGCTGCAACTTGTGTTGAAACGCAGGTTCAATG
>JAPVXR010000042.1 GCA_027214385.1 Cryomorphaceae bacterium 1068
CGCAAAGCGCCTCAGGGGCAATATTGTCTTCCACGGTTACTTGCGCTGTGCAGGTGGCTTCGTTTCCAGTAGCATCACGTACCAAAAGAATTTGAGGGTTAACCCCAACATTGGAACAGTCGTAATCCAGAGATTCGAGTGGCGAGAGGCATCCGGCATAGGCATTGCCTGTTCCCGCTCCTGCGATTACCGTAATAGCAGTCATGGCTACTTCGTTTCCACCGCCATCGAAAGCTTTGAGGTATACCTCATACCGTCCGTCTACATTTCCATCAAATGCTCCGAAGAAGTTATTTCTCCATGAATTCTGTGCTACATTATTTGCAGCGATCAAAGAAGCATAAGCCGTAGGGTCAGCAGCTACTGCTCCATCACCGTTTAGTGTAGAATTGTCACCAATGGCGTGATCGGCAAATGGTTGGTTGATCGGGTCAAACTCTACGAAGTTCACCCCATCAGATGGGTCAAAATCAATTCCGATCTCGTAAGTGAGGTCGCTTAATTTCAATCCTGAAGTTCCGTCAGCATCCGTATTTACTGACCATTCAAAGTTCCAGCCTGATTGTATACCACCGGTACCGAAAGCTCCCACAGCGTGGTTGTAGCTTCCGTCTCCATTGCTGTTGTAAACACTTGCAGGACTAGGGAACCTCACTTTAGCACGAAGGGCCAATTCAATTGAGCCATCGCTGTCTGTGGTGAATGCACCATTGGCATTTCCATCTCCGAAAAGGATATCAGGAGTAGCGTTCTGGTCAAATGTGACATCAGCAGGGGAGCCTAAAATACTTAGACTTTCCACGCTACAGTTGTCAGCAGACCCGCCGTCGATATCAGCCGGTAAAAGTGTCGCTTCGCCAT
>JAPVXR010000043.1 GCA_027214385.1 Cryomorphaceae bacterium 1068
ACCGCTACTTCCTGACCGCAGTCATCCGTAGCTGTCGCCATACCTGTTGATGCAGGACTGTTGTCTGCCGTGCAGTCAACTTCTACATCTGCAGGGCAGGTGATGACAGGCGCCGTATCGTCGATCAGGTTCAGACTCGTTGACGCAGGCTCCGATGTGTTGCCACAAACATCTACTGCTACAAACGTGCAGATCAATGTCGCTATGTCACAGTCATCGCCCAACGTTACATCAATCGAGATCTCTTCATAGTCACTGTCGTTGCAGTCATCTGTCGTTCCTGTTGGAATCAAACCGTTGCTTACAAACAAGGCCGCGGCGGCATCCAAGAAGGCTGCCTCCTCTTCAGGAGTCAACGTTCCGTTAGCAAAGGCCGTCACGTCCTCTACACTGATGTCATCACACGTGATGTCGCCTTCTGTTACAACAGGCATCTCCAACTCAGGTGCTACGTCGTCAACGATGATGAAGGTGCAAACCAATGCATCTACCGATACATTGCCACAGTCATCAACGGCTTCAATCTCTACAACTATTGTCTTAGAACATGTCTCTGAAGGATCGCCATTGTCAACGTTTCTTACTACGTAAGTCAGATCATCCGTACAGTTGTCAGTGAAACATGGAGCAAGCTGCATGTTCATCGTTCCCAAGTCCAGTCCCGCTATCGTGAACAGACCCGTGTTATCTATTATATCTCCTACCTCTACATCAATGATTGCATCAGCAGGGCAGTCCGCTCCGTCTGAAGTAAAGAATGTCATCGGTGGTTCTTCGCAGTTAGGATCTTTTACAGGCGCTTC
>JAPVXR010000044.1 GCA_027214385.1 Cryomorphaceae bacterium 1068
GGCTACTCGCAATGCGACCCGGGAGAAACTGCCTATGAAATTACGTTAGCTCCCGGAGGGAGTTTTATTGGAGAAAGAAGTTGGGAGATCGTCCCTGCTGACGGGGGAGACCCGGTCATTTCAGTGGATTGCGGCGATTACGTCGACGGGACGTTTGACTTTTGTCTAACTCCCGGTGTTGAGTATACATTCAATGCCTACGATGACTACGGTGACGGTTGGAACTTTTTTCCTGAAACTGACATTGTATGGTCCATAGCCTATGACAATGGAGCCGTGGTAATTGAAGGCACCAATCCAACGGGATGTACTTCAGGTGATTTCACCACCAACTGTATCGGGCAGTGCTTGGAATACACCGAGAACTTTTTTGCTACAGACCCACCTAGTTGTACTGCACCTGAATTTTCAATTGTTACCGAAAGAAGTTGTGAAGACTTCAATTTTGATGCAGTAGTTACTATTGACGTTGCTTCTCCCGGAGGCGCACCGTTATTGGTGGTAACTGCAGAGGTGGACGGTGTCTCTTTCGGAGGGGGATCAATACCTAACTTAGTTGGTCAAACAGTTGAAATTGATGACCTTCCACTCGATGCTGATGTAGTTATCGAAGTGAATGTGTTGGGCTTGACTTGTCCGCTTTCAGAGATAGTGTCGATATCTTCTATCGGATGCCCTGTTCCACTTACTTGTGGTGAAGGATT
>JAPVXR010000045.1 GCA_027214385.1 Cryomorphaceae bacterium 1068
TGCGTTTTAATGCAGTTTAGGTTTTGATGGCAAGCGTATTTCTTTTTTCTATTTCATTGTCTAGTAATTCTTTGACTCCATCTGAAGGTAAGAAGAACACATTATGAACATTCGGAATTCGGTAATGAAATTCTTTTGTGATAATCGAACAGTCGAGTTCTTTCAAGATTTCGCAGAGGCATTCAAATCTAATGGGTGAATTTGACAAACTGATCTTATAAGAATTATCAGCGATTGAACCCGAAATCAAGAATTGACCAGCCAAAAACGACATCTTTTGATTCTTAGTCGATGACAGGATTTTTTTACACTTGATCCTTCCTTTATCCAGCCTATTACCTAAATCATCTACGCTCCAACGCTTAATGGAATAAAAAGAAGAAAGTTTCTTTAGAATTTGAGCCGAGCGAAGTTCAAAGAATTCTTTGCAATTTATACACTCGTTTTGAGGTTCGTTGCGGTAAAACTTGAGACCAGTGATCTCTTCAATTCTTTTTATTTCTCCAGAGTTATCCTCATGGATTTGCAATACTAAGTCTGATAGCGTTGGGTGATTCTTAAAAAAAGTTCTGCCCAAATAATCGCGCTGGGCTCCAAGTAGAAAATAGGTTTCATCAATCTGACCAAGCAATGTGAGATTCACAATTAGAAGCGCCGTTACTAGAATTGCTCTTTTCATTTTATAATGCTTGCCAACGCTCA
>JAPVXR010000046.1 GCA_027214385.1 Cryomorphaceae bacterium 1068
TTCTCAGGTGGCGTAGCACAGTTCAGTTCAATTGTGAAAGTCTGCTCAGCATTTGCCGGACGAATTCTTACAAAGTAGTTTCCTGCATCGTAAACACCGTTGAAGCTTTCAGGGAAATCCTGACAAGCAACCACTTCTTCCAGTTCTCCGTCGCATTCACTCGCTGTGTAAAGGGCGATCACTACATTGCTGAAAGAAGTCTCTGAAATGCTGTAGGCCGTCTCTCCATCCGATACAAAGCTGTACCATACATCACCTGTTCCTGTTCCGAAACATTCATCGTCAATCGTAGATGTAGCTCCAAGGAAAGATCCGTTCAACCCCTCAGCGTTGCACTCGAGTGCAATCGCTCCACAAGGCTCATCATTGTCAGGTGCGCCGTCAACGCAAGTCAAACTTACATCGTAAGCATTGTTAAATGTTGATCCACTCCAAGGTCGCACTAGGAAGTAGTACGTTCCTGCTTCATAGGTTCCTGTAAAAGATTCTGGAAAGTCTGAACATCCTTCCACTTCTACTAAGTTTCCGCAGTCATCACCCGTGTAAAGTGCAACAACCATGTCAGGTCCGTTTTCAGCAGAGATCAAGTATGTACTTGTTCCGTTTGCTTCGAACTGGAACCAAAGATCTCCTGTAGGCGGAGTAAAAGTACTTCCGCAGTTTGTCAATTCATCACTGATGCTCGCAGCATCGAA
>JAPVXR010000047.1 GCA_027214385.1 Cryomorphaceae bacterium 1068
CCGTTTGCTTCGAACTGGAACCAAAGATCTCCTGTAGGCGGAGTAAAAGTACTTCCGCAGTTTGTCAATTCATCACTGATGCTCGCAGCATCGAAATTTCCTGTCAAAGAAGGACCATTGCATTCCAGAACAACTGCTCCACAGGCCTCATCATTCACTGCAGGGAAAATACATGAACCATCGTCAACTGTAGCTTCAGGTGAGAAGTTCAGTGCCTCAGGGTCGATGCAACCGGGAATGTCAAAATCTCCACATCCTACGATCCAGCTCCATCCGTCTAAATATGTTGTACTTCCACTGGCACAACTAACAGAAAAGTCTGTATCAAGCTCCATGTAAAGAGCTCCGGAGTTGGCTGTAACTGAAACACCGGTTAAATCTCCACCGTTGTTTCCGCTAAAGAGAAGCTCACCCGTATTGTCTAATCCATCGTAGATAAAAATGTCATCACAACAAGACTCGATGAGTCCTGACTGGATAAAGAAAACTACAGGCTCTCCATCCGGACTTTCATATACGAATAGCGCTTCATCATTATTATCGTAGCAATAGTCAACCTCTAATCCTTCACCACAAGTAAGTGGAACAGGGCATCCGATAGAAGATATCGACACTATCTCTGAAAGCGGACAAGTCAAGCCCAACACATTCACTTC
>JAPVXR010000048.1 GCA_027214385.1 Cryomorphaceae bacterium 1068
CCGTTTGCTTCGAACTGGAACCAAAGATCTCCTGTAGGCGGAGTAAAAGTACTTCCGCAGTTTGTCAATTCATCACTGATGCTCGCAGCATCGAAGTTTCCTGTCAAAGAAGGACCATTGCATTCCAGAACAACTGCTCCACAGGCCTCATCATTCACTGCAGGGAAAATACATGAACCATCGTCAGTTGTAGCTTCAGGGATATAATTCAATGCTTCAGGGTCAGTACAACCCGGAATGTCAATATCTCCGCAACCTACAATCCAGTTCCATTCACTTGTTCCAAAAGAACCGTTTGCACAATTAACTGAGAAGTCGGTGTCCAATTCCATATAAACCGAACCTGAATTAGCGGTTACGGCTACTCCGGCGAGATTACCATTGTTGTTTCCACCAAAAAGCAATTCGCCTGTATTGTCCACACCATCATAGATGAAGATATCGTCACAACAGGATTCAATCAATCCGTCTTGAAAGAATAATACTACCGGCTCATCGTTAGGACTCTCGTATAAGAATACAGATTCGTCCAAATCAGTGTAGCAGTAGTTGACTTCCAATCCTTCACCACAAGTAAGTGGAACAGGGCATCCGATAGAAGATATCGACACTATCTCTGAAAGCGGACAAGTCAAGCCCAACACATTCACTTC
>JAPVXR010000049.1 GCA_027214385.1 Cryomorphaceae bacterium 1068
AGCGGTAGATGATTGCGGCAACACGTCGGATCCGATAGCAACGCTATTGAACATCATCGACAACACGGCCCCTGTGATTACGTGTCCTGCAGATGCAATGGTAAGTTGTAGCGACGATACAAGTCCATCAGCGACTGGCGAAGCGACAGCTACCGATGACTGCGGTCAGGAGGTAATGGTCACTTTCTCAGACGGCGCAACAAGCGGCGACTGTGTACAGACGTTTACAAGAACATGGACGGCAACAGATGCTTGTGGCAATAGCTCAAGTTGTGACCAAGTGATCACGATCACCGACGACGAAGCTCCAGTAGCGCCAATGGCACCAGAGAATGCGACAGCAAGTTGCGACGAGGAGTTGCCGATGGCCCCTGAGTTAGTAGCGGTAGATGCTTGTCAAGGAGATGTGATTGGTGTATTGTCAGAAGAGACAGTACCAGGATCATGTGTGAACAACTTCACGATAGTAAGAACATGGACATTTGATGACGGATGTGGTAACGTAAGTTCAGTAAGCAGCGAAGTAGTTGTGAGCGATACGGAAGCGCCTGTAAAAGATCCTAACTGCGAAGAACCACCGATGACATTCTTTACTTCAGACGGAGCGGACTGCCCTGCTGATGCAATCATTGATGT
>JAPVXR010000050.1 GCA_027214385.1 Cryomorphaceae bacterium 1068
ATCAGCAGGGGAGCCTAAAATACTTAGACTTTCCACGCTACAGTTGTCAGCAGACCCGCCGTCGATATCAGCCGGTAAAAGTGTCGCTTCGCCATCGGCATCGAGCTGAACGGTAATATCTTGGCACACTGCTGTTGGAGCAACTCCGTCCAGCACAGTGACCACAGTTGTGCAATCGCTCACATTACCATTCACATCAGTTACGGTTAAAGTAACAGTGTTGTCACCAATGGTCGAGCAGTCAAAACTCGTTTGATCAATGGAAAGACTGGCAATTCCGCAAGCATCATTTGATCCCGCGTCAATATCGTTTGCCGTGATATTAGCGTTTCCGAAGGCATCCAATTGCACTTCCAAGCTACCTGCGCAAAGCGCCTCAGGGGCAATATTGTCTTCCACGGTTACTTGCGCTGTGCAGGTGGCTTCGTTTCCAGTAGCATCACGTACCAAAAGAATTTGA
>JAPVXR010000051.1 GCA_027214385.1 Cryomorphaceae bacterium 1068
CATCAATCAAGCGGTAGTAGAACTAGCTGATGTAGGTGCCGACAATGGAATCGTACACGCCATCGACGCGGTATTGCTTAGCTCAGAAACTGTAGCCGATGTAGCCATCGATAATGGATTTACGTCACTGACTGCTGCGGTAGTAACGGCTGAATTGCTTCCTGCGTTGACTGATCCGTTTGCGGACTTTACGGTATTCGCACCAAGCGACGCTGCCTTTGATGATTTGGCTGCAGCCTTGGGAACCGACATCGACGGATTACTAGCTGATCCCGAATTGGCAAACATCCTATTGTACCATGTATTGGACGGTTCGGTAATGTCATCGATGATCAACAACGGCGACATCGTAACTCCATTGAACGATGCGAACACACTTAAGCTTACAGCCACTTCAGGTGGAGACATCTTCATCAATCAAGCGGTAGTAGAACTAGCTGATGT
>JAPVXR010000052.1 GCA_027214385.1 Cryomorphaceae bacterium 1068
CACAAATGAGAACCAAAACAAAATAGAGTCATGTACGTGTCCCCCGCTGGCGGGGGTGGATTTACGTGACGAAGGAACGGAAAGACGGGGGTGGGAAATCCCTATCACCCTCCCCCGCCTCGTGCCTCGGCACCCCCTCCAAAGGGGGATATGATCGCGAATGCTTAATCATCCAAAATGAAGTTCCAATCTCCCCAAAAATAGAGTCGTTCACTTGTCCCCCGCTGGCGGGGGTGGATTCTGCGAGGAACGAGCAGAAGACGGGGGTGGGATATTCGTCTAGCGCTCACTTTTTGTCCACGGATATGCACGAACCGTAGCAAAGCGGAGCTCGACAAAGTCAATGGACACGAATGGCCACGAATGGATATAAATGAGCACAAATGAGAACCAAAACAAAATAGAGTCATGTACGTGTCCCCCGCTGGCGGGGGTGGA
>JAPVXR010000053.1 GCA_027214385.1 Cryomorphaceae bacterium 1068
AATGGATTCGAATGGATATAAATGAGCACAAATGAGAACCAAAACAAAATAGAGTCATGCACGTGTCCCCCGCCGGCGGGGGTGGATTCGACGACCGGAGGAAGGAGAAGACGGGGGTGGGATGTTCGCTTCAGTTCGGCTGCGCTCACTGACCACGCTCACTTTTTTAACCACGGCGACACAGCGGCACGGCGTGAATTAGAGGGCGTGTTAGGTTCGCTTTGTTCACTTTTTGTCCACGGATGCACACGAATGGATTCGAATGGATATAAATGAGCACATATGAGAGTTATAACAAAATAGAGTCGAACACGTGTCCCCCGCTGGCGGGGGTGGATTTACGTGACGAAGGAACGGAAAGACGGGGGTGGGCAATCCCTATCACCCTCCCCCACCTCGTGCCTC
>JAPVXR010000054.1 GCA_027214385.1 Cryomorphaceae bacterium 1068
AAGCAATCTCCCATAAGGTCATTGGCATTCAAGCCAACTTCTGCTCCTTCAATTTCTCCATCCCAACTCAAGCTCCAGAAGAGGCAGGTTCCGTTACCGGGAATACCTTCTAAGTTGAATTCCGGATCTTCAGAAATAAGAATGATTTCACCATCTAACCAAGTCACGACGTATACTTGGCTCTCTCCTTCGTTTCCTGTTACAACCAAGGTGAAGTTATCATCGATTCCATCGCTCTTACAAACGGTGGTCGGACCATCTACGGTCAGTTCACCACCAACTGCTGTACAGTCATCACACTCTTCACGATTCACTTCAATCGGGTTCGATAAATCGAAGCAGTCTCCTGAAAGGTCACCAGCGTTTTCACCTACGGCAGCACCTTCAAGTT
>JAPVXR010000055.1 GCA_027214385.1 Cryomorphaceae bacterium 1068
AAATCGAAGCAGTCTCCTGAAAGGTCACCAGCGTTTTCACCTACGGCAGCACCTTCAAGTTCTCCGCTCCAGCTTAAGTGCCAGATCAAGCAAACGCCAACTCCAGCGCCGTCCAGGTCAAACGGTGGGCCAGCAGGAAGATCTAGGATATTAAGATCTGCATCGGTAATTACCCATGCCATGCTTTCACCTGTTTCACCCGTAAGTGTTACGTTAATTGAATCGCCTATTCCATCACCCACACAAATAGTGGTTTCGTCTTCCGTAGAAATCTCTCCACCGTCAGCTACATATCGTGTTACTTCAATCGGGTTCGATAGATCGAAGCAGTCACCTGAAAGGTCACCTGCATTCTCGCC
>JAPVXR010000056.1 GCA_027214385.1 Cryomorphaceae bacterium 1068
ATGCAGGTGACCTTTCAGGTGACTGCTTCGATCTATCGAACCCGATTGAAGTAACACGATATGTAGCTGACGGTGGAGAGATTTCTACAGAAGACGAAACCACTATTTGTGTGGGTGATGGAATAGGCGATCCAATTAACGTAACACTTACGGGCGAAACAGGTGAAAGCATGGCATGGGTAATTACCGATGCAGATCTTAATATCCTAGATCTTCCTGCCGGCCCACCGTTTGACCTGGACGGCGCTGGAGTTGGTGTTTGCTTGATCTGGCACTTAAGCTGGAGCGGAGAACTTGAAGGTGCTGCCGTAGGTGAAAACGCTGGTGACCTTTCAGGAGACTGCTTCGATTT
>JAPVXR010000057.1 GCA_027214385.1 Cryomorphaceae bacterium 1068
TTCGTTGGATCACCATTCACCCTTGCAGGAGCTACAGTCAACATGACAGGCCCGAACGGCTACGACGAGACGATTATAACAGGACAAATCCTCGGAGACCTTTTTGAGAACGTTCCAGGCGGTGAGTATGACTATACGATCACGCTTGACTGCTACGAAACCATCACTGGATCGGTAACGGTAGAATGCCTCGGTGGCGGACAAGGCGTATCAGTATTTGAGAATCCACAGGAGATCACATCCAACAATGTTTTCTTTTTCGTTGGATCACCATTCACCCTTGCAGGAGCTACAGTCAACATGACAGGCCCGAACGGCTACGACGAGACGAT
>JAPVXR010000058.1 GCA_027214385.1 Cryomorphaceae bacterium 1068
GCGAGGGATGAGCAATTAGAACTTATCGACAAAGGAGCGATCTCACTGACCGCAGGGAAGTAATTGATTTCTCAGTTCGAGTGTTTCACGACATAAGAGTGAAAAGTATCGAGAACAAATGGTAGTTCAGTTTTGCTCCAAATGGTTCTCGACTCTCAGGAGGCTTACACACGATCATTTTCCTTTATTCTTTCAGGAAAACCACTCGAACTGACAAAGTAATGTGTTGTTAGATTCGAGAATTGTTGTCAGTTCGAGTGGCACGCTGACGAAGGAAGCGAGTTGTATCGAGAACACCTCGAAGCCCAATCTTCCACCAAT
>JAPVXR010000059.1 GCA_027214385.1 Cryomorphaceae bacterium 1068
CCTTCAAGTTCTCCGCTCCAGCTTAAGTGCCAAATGATGCAAAGTCCTTCGCCCGCACCCTCCAAATCAAATGGAGGTCCTGCAGGAAGATCAAGAATGTTGAGGTCAGCATCGGTGATGACCCATGCCATATTCTCACCGGTCTCGCCTGTAAGCGTTACGTTGATCGGATCAGCCACACCGTCAAGTGCACAGATTGTTGTTGGGTCTTCTGTAGAAATCTCTCCACCGTCAGCTACATATCGTGTTACTTCAATCGGGTTCGATAGATCGAAGCAGTCACCTGAAAGGTCACCTGCAT